>JAIFNK010000074.1:5480-6429 GCA_020047775.1 Akkermansia sp.
GGCTACCGGGCCCGCCAGTGGTCCTCGCCCCGCCTCGTCGATTCCGGCGATCCGCTGATGACCGCGGGCCTGGAGGGCAGTTTCGAGAGTGAGGTCGGGCATCATCGTCAGGATCAGAACCGGGTGAACCGGTCTCTTAACCCAAGTTGCGAATTACTGACAGTGGCAAAGAGCTGGGTGGCGAAAACCGTCCCATCGCTGTCCTTCACCGCGCCGATTCCTGTGTGGGTCCATTCGCTACGCATGTTGTAGTCGTGGAATTTGGACCCGGTCCAAAGCTTGACGAGAGCGACGGCGGGATTTGGCTCTAACGGGGCGGTGGAAGCAACGTTTTCGCTGAAATTCATCATTTGGTAGCGTTCGCGAGCGACCAAGGCGCGGCCTTCGAAGCCGAAGTGACTGACGTTTACTCCGTAAAGGCTGAAGGTTCCCCGTTTTTGGCGGATGTATTCACTATGCTGCTGAGCCAGGCGATCCAAGCCGGCGTGGCGTTGAAGTTGACCACAACCGCGGCCGTTCCGGTAGGAATTGACTTCCGCGAGGATACGCCCGGTGAGGGAGGAGTCATCACGAAGGTAACTCGAGACCGGCAACCGGGAGGTTTCGGGAGCGACCGCGCAAGATGCAAAGATGCCGATGCACGCGACCACAATTATTTTGAGGTAGGGGAGGTTTTCATGCGGCGCCGGCACGGCGTATTCACTGCCACAAGGAGTCTTGATGGTAAAGATGTTTTTATAATAATTAGTTTTTTCGTTATTTTATGTAAAAACTCATGACGGCGACGGTTTGGGATTGGGGTCGTCTCCGTCGAGGGAGGGGACAAAGGCGCGAGGCTTCGGCGGATTCGGATGCCCTCGCATCCTGACAAAAAAAGCGGCCCGATCGATAATCCCGGGGGAAAAACCCAAAACCCTCAGGGAAACTCAATCGGGCCGCCTATATCGTG
>JAIFNK010000273.1 GCA_020047775.1 Akkermansia sp.
GGGCGTGGCTCTTGCATTTTCCTACTATGCGACACCTAAGTCGTTGAATGTGGGCTACCAACCGTCCCAGCCGATTCCGTTTTCGCACAAGATCCATGTGGATCAACTCGGGCTGGATTGCCGCTACTGCCACTCGTTCGTGGACGTTTCCGGAACCTCGAACGTGCCAACCGGCAGCACCTGCTGGAACTGCCACCAGCACGTCCAGCGCGAAAGCCCGAAACTCGCTCCGCTGCACAAGTCGATGAACCCGACCTACCCGGGCTACGACGGCAAACCGATCGAGTGGGTGAAGGTCCACAAAGCGCCGGATTACGTGTATTTCAACCACTCGGCGCACGTCAACCGGGGGATTTCCTGCCAGAGCTGCCACGGCGACGTGAACAAGATGGAGGTCGTCTATCAGGTGAATCCGCTCTCCATGGGCTGGTGCCTCGACTGCCACCGCGCTCCCGAGAAAAACCTCCGTCCGCTCGAAGAGGTTTACAATTTCGCCTACAACGCGGAAACCTACATTTCCAACAACCCGCAGCTCGGCGTGAAAACGACCGAAGAACTCGGCCTCAAGCTGAAGGAGCAGTTCATGGTGAAGCCCAAGGAATCTTGCGCCGCCTGCCACCGTTGATTCATTCCGCCGTTTTCCCAATTTCCACAATCTCCGCAGTCTAACATGAGTAAGCGTATTTGGCATCACCCCGAAGTTCCCGCCGGCGAAACCACCGTGGCGTGGCGCAGCGTGGGTCAGCTTGAAGACACCGCCGACTTCCGTCAATGGATCGACCGTGAGTTTCCACAAGGTGCCGCCGAGCTTGCGAACGAAGAGGAGGTGGAGACCTCGCGCCGTTCATTCATGAAGCTGATGGGCGCTTCCACCGCGCTCGCCGGGTTCGGAATGGCTGCCTGCCGCCGCCCGGAGGCTTACATCGTCCCATACACCAAGGCCCCGGAGTGGGTGATCCCCGGCAAGGCGACCTACTATGCCTCATCGATGCCGCGTGCCCACGGCGCGACGCCGCTGGTGGTGACGACCTTTGAAGGCCGCCCGACCAAGCTTGCTCCGAACACGCTTCATCCGGATGCGGAAGGAACCGACGCATTTGCGCAGGCCTCCGTGCTCGATCTCTATTCGCCGTCGCGTTCGCGCGGCTTCCTCAAGGGCGGCAAATCCGCTCCGCGTGCCGGGTTCGAGGCAATCATCACCGCGCTTGCCGCCGACCCGTCCGCTAGAATCGGGTTTCTTTTCGGCGCTGACGACAGTCCGACCCGTGCCCGCCTGGCCAAGGAGCTGGTAGGGAAGTTTTCCTACGCGAAGTTCTATCAATACGAAGCGCTGACCGGCGAATCCACCGCGGCAACCTTGGGCGATGGCGTGAAGCTGGTGGCGGATTTTTCAAAAGCAGACCGCATCCTCTCGCTCGACTGCGATTTCGCAGGAACGGATAACCAAGGCCCGGTGATGCCGTTTTTCGACCGCCGCAAGCCGGAGAGCAAAGCCTACGACGCCAAGGCGGATGCCTCGAAAATGAACCGTCTCTACTCGGTGGAAGCGGCATTCACCCTCACCGGTGGCATGGCCGATCACCGCCTGCGTGTCTCTCCCAGTCAGATTTCCGCTGTCGCCGCGCAGATCGCCCGCAGTCTGGGGGTGAAGGCCGCCGTGGCGATTGCTTCGCCGGATTTGTCCGATCCCAAACACGTTGCCTGGGTGACTGCCCTCGTCGAGGATCTCAAGGAAAACGCCGGCAAGTCGGTGGTCCTCGCCGGTTCCCGCCAGTCCCTTTCCGTTCACCTGCTCGCCCACGCGATCAACGTCGCGCTGGGGAACATCGGGGAAGGCAAGCCGCTGCTCGCCGTGCAAACCGAAACCAAGGGGCTTGGCAATATTGCCGCACTCAAGTCGGACATCGAAACAAAGGTGATCGAAACCCTGTTCATCCTCACTCCTTCGAACCCGCTTTATGATGCCCCGGCCGATCTCAAAATCGCCGAGTCGTTCGCGACGCTGAAGACCAGCATCCATCTCGGCATACGGACCGATGCGACTGCGCATGCATCCACATGGCATGTGCCCGCCGCCCACTATCTGGAATCCTGGTCGGACGCCCGCAGCGCCCGCGGCACTTATACCGTGGTGCAGCCGATGATCCTGCCGCTCTACAATGACTGCGTTTCGGAAGTGGAACTGCTTCTCGCCCTGCTGTCTGCTGATGGAAAACTTCTCAATGGTGAGGGTGAAAAAGGCGCCGCGTCGCCCGCCTACAGCGCAGTGCGCACCACATTTTCCGCCGTCGGTGGGGAAGGGGACGCCGCTTGGAAAAAGTTGCTGCGCGACGGATTTTTTGCCGGTTCCGTCTATCCGCTGGTGAGTCCCGCACCTCGCGCGGATGTGTCCGCTCCCCTCGTTGCGACCGCTCCAACCAAGGATTCGCTCGAAGTCATCTTCGCCACCGACTCTTCCATTTTCGACGGTCGCTGGATCGACAACGGCTGGCTTCAGGAAGCTCCCGATCCGATTTCCAAACTCACCTGGGACAACGTCGCGCTCGTCGCACCGAAGACCGCCAAGGAACTCGGCATTTACGACCAGATCATCCCACTCGAAACCAAATACGCCTCGCGCTCCCCCGACGACGAGGCGCAAAACCGCACCTCGCCGATGATCAACGTGGTGGTGAATGGACAGACGCTGGAGATTCCGGTGTTAGTCTCATTCGGCCAGGCGGAAAACACCTTGGTCATCCCACTCGGCTACGGCCAGGGATTCGACGAAACGGACGAACTCAAGCGCGGTCCGAAAAACGCGTCGCACGTCGGTCTCGTCGGCATGAACCGCGGCTTCAACGCCTATCCACTCCGCACCGCGGCGACTCCTTATTTCGCCACCGGCGCGAAAGTGACCCCGACCGGCAAGCGCTACTCGGTCGCCCTGACGCAAGAGCACCACGCCATGTATGGTCGTGCCCTCGCCCGCGAGGTTTCCACCCAGGACGACGAATTGAAAGGCACCTTCGCCGCGCAGTTGGCTGACGTGCCGACCCAGGGCAACGACTTGCACGCGCCGCCTAACATTTCGCTCTACAAGCCGGAAGACCGCACGGGCAAGCCATTGCTCAGCGACACGCTCCATCAGTGGGGGATGTCGATCGATCTTTCCTCCTGCATGGGTTGCAACGCCTGCCTGGTCGCCTGCCAATCCGAGAACAACATTCCGATCGTTGGCAAGAAACAGGTCGCCATGGGCCGCGAAATGCACTGGATCCGCATGGACCGCTATTTCGCCGCGCAGCAGAAATACACTGACGAAAACGGTGTGGAACAGGATACACCCGATTGGGTGAGAGATAATCCGGCCCTCGTTCCCCAACCGGTCGCTTGCGTCCATTGCGAGTCCGCTCCTTGCGAAACGGTCTGCCCGGTGAACGCCACCATCCACACGGAAGACGGCCTCAACGCGATGGCTTACAACCGCTGCATCGGCACCCGTTATTGCGCGAACAACTGCCCCTACAAGGCGCGTCGTTTCAACTACTTCGATTATAACAAGCGCAACCCGCTCATCGCCCACAACCTATACAAAGGTCCGTTCGGCGAGAAGCAGGTCGGCGAGGCACCACACCTTCAGAAAAACCCGAACGTCACCGTCCGCATGCGCGGTGTGATGGAAAAGTGCACCTACTGTGTCCAGCGTCTCCAAGACGCGGTGATCCGTCAGAAGCGCGGTCAGAAGCAAGAGGCTCTCGTCGCCGGCAAGCCATCCACCGAGATGACCGTCAACACCAACACCCTCCGCATCCCGGTGGATTCGGTGAAGACCGCCTGTCAGGACGCCTGCCCGGCCAACGCCATCACCTTCGGCAATCTTCTCGACGGGGAAAAATCCACGCTCGGCCGCAGCAAGCGCATCGAACGGAATTACGACCTCCTCAACTACATCGGCACCCGCCCGCGGACCAGCTATCTGGCGCGCGTCAAGAACCCGAATCCGAAAATGCCGGACGCCAAGTTCATCGGCAAGGCGACCGTCCACATGGTCTGATTTCAGGATTTCAGCTTTTCAGTATTTCAGCATTTACCTCACCATGGCATCCACCACCCATACCGCACCTGAGACGCACACCGGAGTGAAAATTCCAGTGCTTGAGCGCGAAAAGCTCATCCTCAGCGGGCGTTCCTACCACTGGATCACCGAGCGCATCTGCGGCGTTCTCGAAAACCGCCAACCGTTTCTCTGGTGGCTGTTATTCATCCCTTCCGCGCTGATTGCGATGATCGGCGTCGGCGGTGGCTTGACCTATCTCGTCTCCACCGGTGTCGGCGTCTGGGGCATGTCCAACCGGGTGTTCTGGGGCTTCGACATCACCAACTTCGTGTTCTGGATCGGTATCGGCCACGCCGGCACCCTGATCTCCGCGGTGCTTTTCCTAACGAGGCAAAACTGGCGGACGTCCATCAACCGCGCGGCGGAAGCGATGACCATCTTCGCCGTGATCTGCGCGGGCATTTTCCCCGCCTTCCACGTCGGTCGCGTGTGGTTCGCCTGGTTCCTTGCTCCGGTGCCCAACGCCAACGCGATCTGGCAGAACTTCAAGTCGCCGCTGCTGTGGGACGTGTTCGCGGTCTCCACCTATTTCACCATCTCGCTGATCTTCTGGTATCTCGGCATGGTGCCCGATCTCGCGACCATCCGCGACCGTTGCAAGCCCGGCATCCGCAAGATTCTTTATGGAATCTTCGCGCTCGGCTGGCGCGGCGGCAACCGCCAGTGGAGCCACTATGAAATGGCGTATCTCCTCCTGGCCGCGCTCTCCACGCCGCTCGTGCTTTCGGTGCACTCGGTCGTTTCGTTCGACTTCGCGACCTCGGTGGTGCCCGGTTGGCACACCACCATCTTCCCGCCCTACTTCGTCGCCGGTGCCATCTTCGGTGGTTTCGCGATGGTGCTCACGATCATGGTTCCCGCCCGTTTCATCTACGGCTTGCAGGATCTGATCACCATGAAGCACATCGACAACATGGCGAAGATCATCCTGCTCACCGGCACGATCGTCGGTTACGCCTACCTGATGGAGTTGTTCGTCGCCTTCTACTCGGGTGCGATTTATGAAATGGACGCCTTCAAGTTCCGGATCGCCGGTCCTTACTGGTGGGCCTACGCCGCGATGATGAGCTGCAACGTGCTTTCTCCGCAGGTCTTCTGGTTCAAGGCGTGCCGCGAAAACCTCTGGGTCATCATGATCGTCGCGATGTGTGTGAACGTCGGCATGTGGTATGAGCGCTTCGTCATCATCTGCACCACGCTCGCCCGCATGTGGCTGCCGGGTGACTGGAAAACCTACTCGCCCAGCGGCGTCGAGCTGATGACATTCGTCGGCACGATCGGATTGTTCCTTGCTCTT
>JAIFNK010000287.1 GCA_020047775.1 Akkermansia sp.
TTGTCTTCGACGGTGGTAACGCAAAACTCCATGGTCTGGAAATGATTTTGTCGATATCCTGAATGGCTACGCTTCCGGGCCTGCGGAGTTTGTCAAAATTTGCCGAAAACCAAAAAATGCGACTTTGGGCTTGCAAGCTCCGGTCCATCCCGTAACACCTGCGCCCCGAATTATGGCTAAGAAAAGTTGGATCGCCCGCAACGCGCGCAAAAAAGAAACCGTCGAAAAATACGCCGCACTCCGTCTCAAGCTGAAGGCTGAGAAGGATTACGTCGCCCTTTCCATGCTCCCGCGTGACGCGAGCCCGACTCGTTTGGTCAACCGTTGCGAGATCACCGGTCGCCGCCGCGCTTTCCTGCGCCGCTTCCGTCTCTCCCGGATTACCTTCCGCGAGCTTGCTTCCGCCGGGATGCTCCCGGGCGTGACCAAGTCGAGCTGGTAAACTGGCACGAGTTACGCTTCATTAGCGTGGGACGGAGATTACCCGTTCCCACGTTTTTCTTATGCCCATCTACGAATATGTTTCTGAAGCTTCGGAAGACCCGGAGCATAGTTGCCGCGTCTGCGCCCGAGGATTCGAGCTCAGACGCCCCATCGACCGGGCTCCCTTGGAAGTTTGCCCGCTTTGCAAGAACCCCGTCAAAAAGGTGATTTCGCGGATCAACACGCCAACGATCACCAAGCCGCTCTCCGTGAGCGATGCGAAGAAGGCCGGGTTCACGATCCTCCAACGCCGTGACCAGGGCGTTTACGAAAAACTTTGATGCCGTGATCCCCGACTACGCCATCAATCTCCTTGCTGCGGCTGACGTGGTACACGATTTCCCGTCGCTTGGGCAATCGCTCATGTACGTTCTGGGAATCATTTTTTTCCTTCTTCTCAACGCGTTTTTCGTCGCGTCGGAATTTGCGATCGTCAAGGTCCGCCCCAGCCAGTTGGAGGCGCTTTCCAAGGAAAATGGCTCGGATCCCAAGCTTGCGCTGCACGTTGTCAACCACCTCGACGGCTACCTTTCCGCGAACCAGCTCGGCATTACGATTTCCTCGCTGGCCCTGGGTTTCCTCGGCGAGCCGTTCGTGAAAGCCTTGGTCTATCCGGTACTCGCTTCCACGGGGATGCCGCAGAATTGGATTTACTGGATTTCCCTGATCCTCGCCTATGCGTCGTTCACCTTCCTGCATGTCGTCCTCGGCGAGCTCGTTCCCAAGTCGATTGCCATCCGCAGGGCGGTCCCTGTCACGATGACCTTGGTCGGGCCGTTGCATCTGTTTTTCAAAGGATTCCACTGGGTGATCATCTTCTTCAACGGCACGGCGAACTGGCTTTTGAAAACCATTTTCCGGGTCGACCCGATCAGTGAGAGCGAGCACATCCACTCGGCGGAAGAATTGGCGCTTCTCGTCACCCAGAGCGGCAAATCCCAGGAAGTCACGGAAACCGAGCGGGAAATCCTCATCAACGCTTTGGGACTCAATGAACTGTGGGTGCGCGATGTCATGACGCCGCGCAACAAAGTGGTCATTCTCGATGCCGACCAACCCTTTGAAAAGGTCTTGGAAATCGCGATGCGCAGCAAGCACACGCGCTTTCCGCTCGTCAAGGGCCACCTCGACCACGCCATCGGCCTCATTCACATCAAGGATCTTTTCAAACTCATCAACGAGCCCGATCCGGACCTCATGCGCATCAAGCGCGAGCTGAAAATCGTGCCGGACACGATGCCGCTCGACACGTTGCTCCAGTTTTTCCTGCGCGAGCACGCCCACCTGGCGATGGCCGTGGATGAATTCGGCACACCTGTCGGCATCGTTTTCCTCGACAACGTCATGGAGGAACTCGTCGGCGACATTCAAGACGAATTCGACAACGAGCGCTCGTCCTTCACCCGCATCAACGACGAGGAATTCGTCATCGAAGGTGCCATGACCCTCAACGACCTGGCAGGCCACGTGCCGGAACTTTTCCTCGAAAGCGGCGAAGTCACCACCGTCGGCGGCTACCTCACCCAGCAGCTCCAGCGGTTTCCCGAAGTCGGAGAAACGGTCGAAGTTCTCGGTTACGAAGCCCGGGTGACGAGCACCGACGGCCGCCGCGTGGGTCAGGTTTATTTCCGCAAACTGCCGGATCCGGCGGAGGACGAGGAGAAAAAGAGTTGGTCCACCGCTGACGCGGGTTGATCGGCGGTCCTCTCGCTTGATGTGGGTTGCCCGACGGCGGTTCAACTGCCACGGTGCGCCTGCGCATGGCCCGTCAATATACTCTTCACCGACCGCAAGCCGTTGCGGCTTCCGGCATCGACTACGTGGCGGCGCTGAACGCGGAGCAATACGCAGCGGTATCATCGCCGCCCGGCAAGGCGCTGGTGATCGCGGGAGCCGGATCCGGCAAGACCCGGACACTCACTTACCGCGTGGCGTGGCTGCTGGACCACGGAATCGACTCCAAACAGGTCCTGCTTCTCACTTTCACGAACAAGGCGGCGCGCGAGATGGTCGAGCGGGTGCGCGAGCTGGTGCCGCACGACACCTCGGACCTGTGGGCCGGGACCTTCCACTCCATCGGCAGCCGGATCCTGCGCCGCCACGCGGAGGATCTCGGGTTCAACCGCTCGTTTTCGATCCTCGACCGCGACGACCAGAAATCCCTGCTCTCGTCCGTCATCGCGAATTGCGACATCGACACCAAGCAGCGGCGTTTCCCCAAGGCGGACGTGCTCGCGTCGATGTTCAGCCTCATCGAGAACACCGGCGCCACGCTCGAGGAAGTCATCGCCGCACGTTACGACCATTTCTACGACTGGACGGAAAAAATCGAGCTCGTCCGCACCGGTTACATCGCGAAAAAGCTGGCGACGAACTCGATGGATTTCGACGACCTGCTGGTGATGACCGTGCGCCTGTTCGAGGAGCGTCCGGACGTGCTCGAACTCTACCAACAGAAGTTCAAACACATCCTGGTGGACGAATACCAGGACACGAACTCGGTGCAGGGCCGCATGATCGACCTGCTCGTCGGCGAAAAAAACAGCCTCATGGCGGTCGGCGACGACGCGCAGTCGATCTACTCGTGGCGCGGTGCGGACATGGAGCACATTCTGGGGTTTCCCGTGCGTTATCCCGGTTCCCGGGTTTTCACCATCGAGACAAACTACCGCAGCGTGCCGGAAATCCTCGATCTATCCAATGCCGCGATCCGGGCGAACTCCGGACGTTTTGAAAAGCACCTGCGCTCGTCCCGGGAAGCCGCCGGGGCGAAACCGGCGCTCGTCGCTCTCGATGACCCGCGCAGCCAGGCGGCGTTTGTCGCGCAGCGGATGCTGGAACTCCGGGACGAGGGGATTCCACTCGAACAAATGGCCGTGCTCTACCGGGCGCACTTCCAGAGCTTGGAAATCCAGATGGAGCTGACCGTGCGCGGGATTCCGTTTGCAATCACCAGCGGGTTGCGCTTCTTCGAACAGGCGCACATCAAGGACATCGCCGCGTTCATGCGCTTCGTGGTGAACCGCCGGGACGAGGTGAGTTTCATGCGGATGGTCAACCTGCTGCCCGGTTGCGGCCCGGTGGCGGCGCAGAAGTTGTGGAACGAGTGGCTGAAAAGCGGCTGGGCGGCGAAGGAGGAATTGCCTCCGAAATGGTCGGAGCTTTTTTTGAAATTCAAGATTCCCAAGAAGGCGGCAAAGCACTGGGAGCAGCTCTGTTATGTTCTCGACGAGCTGACACCGAACGGCGGATTCGCCCGGCCGTCCGACATGATTTTCAGTATTCTGGAAGGCGCTTACGACGAATATTTGCAGGCGAGTTTCGAAAACTTCGAGAACCGCCGTGCCGACATCGAGCAACTCTCACAATACGGCGGCAGCTTCGACGACATCCTCGAGTTCCTCGCGCAACTCTCCCTGATGAGCTCCGTCGATGGCGGGCCGACCGGCGACAAGAGCGACATCGACGATGAAAAGGTCACCCTCTCGTCCATCCATCAGGCCAAGGGGCTGGAGTGGAAGGTCGTCTTCCTCATCTGGCTGGTAGACGGCCAGTTTCCTAACAGCCGCATCCTCGAAGCCGACGACCAGCCGATGCTCGAAGAAGAGCGGCGCTTGTTTTACGTGGCGCTCACCCGGGCGAAGGACGACCTCTACCTGACCTTCCCGATGATGAACCCCAAGTCCTACACCGGTGATGTCATCTGCCGCCCGTCGAGATTCCTCGAAGACTTTCCCGCAGCGCTTGTCGAGGAGTGGCAGGTTGGAGGGGCGGATGCGTGGACCGATGACGAACCGTTCTAATCGGGTAGGGGGCGTCGGAATGATTGCTAGGAAATTGCTTTTAGGGTGAAGGCCGTTGAAAGAGCTGGTGGCCGGACCGGAGGCGGGAAAAAGGGGGGTGATCACGCCCCGATTCCCGCACCCATTTCCGGGGAAAAACTGCCTCGTCAGGATTGACGAAAACGGACTCGCGAGGCAGGCGCCAAAAAGCAAGCGAAACCCGCCGCCCGCGTGACGAAAAAATCAGCGCCCAAACGCCGCAGTTAGGTTAAGGAACTATCGACTCTGGCAGATCGAACTGCTCCCGCATCTCGGCATAGAGGCGGACATATTCCGCAATTAGCCGATTCGCGAACTCCTGGCGGCCTCGCCGCGTCGAGACACTCCGCTCCACACAGATAGGTCGCCCCACAGCAATCCAGAGACGCCCGCGTTTTGCCGGGAGCCACGGACTCAGGCGCGCCAGCTTATCGGTTCCTAACACCACTACGGGGATGACCGGACGCCCCGAGCGCGCGGCAAGAAGACAGACGCCCTGCTTGATTTTGGCACCGCGCAGCACTGATTGATTTCCCTGCATGAGCTCCCCTTCCGGGAAAATTCCAACCGCCTCTCCACGTTTCAAGCGCCGCAGCCCCTCCCGCATGGTGGGCAGCGCCTGCCCTTGTCGATCTACTCGAAATGCCCCGCCCAGATACAAGATCCTGCGCATGAACCATTGTTGATAGAACTCGGCCCGCGAAACCCAGCTGATCCGGCGTTTGAGCACTGCACTTACCACGATGGGATCCAGGTGGCTCACATGACTCACCGCGATGATGGCCCCTCCAATTTCACTCACCTGCTGCAAGCCGGAACTTCGAACTCGCATGGTACATCCAAAAACTCCCCGCCAAAGCCATCGCCCGACATCATAAAAACGGGCGGGCGGCTTGGAGTCAAATGACCTTCTGTGAATCACTTTTGAATCTGGTGGGATGAAATTGAGAGATTGATTAGCCTTTTGTAACGAATCTCCCGTAAAAGTTAGCGATTGTTTCACAGCCATCCCACAGGAAGGCTTAGCTTGGAGCGGAAAAACGGGCTGGTGTTGAGTTGAAATCCCTGCCACTCGGTAGGGTGTTATG
>JAIFNK010000021.1 GCA_020047775.1 Akkermansia sp.
CGGTGGGAAACAGCTGGATCGCGGAAAGGTTGGGTATGGGACACCATGGATCGGTGAGTCGTCTGGTGGTTGCCGCAAGCAGGGATGAAAAGCAAGAGCGTGAGCTGAAAAAACTTATGAAAAGGTTGAAATGCGTTTCCTGACCTCATTTACTGACCCCATATCCGCTGCCTTGACGCCGAACCCGCAGGCACCCGCGAACTCTGGCTGGAACTCGCCGCCATTCCCTCCGTCTCGCCCAAGGTCTGGATGGACGCCTACCTTGCCGCCTTCGCCATCCGCGTTGGAATCACTTTCGCCACCTTCGATTCCGACTTCCGGCGATTTGAAACCGCCGGACTCTCCCTTCGCCTTCTCACGGAATGATTTCCCGATGAAAACCACCGTCGAACTACCCGGGGAGATTTCGTTTTCCTTGGTCTGGGCACCTTTGTTTGATCCCCATCTTTCCAAGCGAAACTAGAAGTTGCGTCCGCCGGAGGGAGCCTCCAAACTCGGCCTGATGAAAAATGCGAACATTGGATTTGTCGGTGTGGGAAGAATGGGGGCGAACATGGCCCGCCGCCTCGCGGATTTGGGCTACCCGGTCACCGCGGTTTACGATCACCACGCCTCATTGGCCTCATCCCTGGCGATTGAACTGGGTTCCCAGGCGGTTACGACGCTGCCGGAGGTGACCGCCGCCGCCGACGTGATCTTCACGGTGGTGACGGACGACGCCTCGATGAACGAGATTTTCTCGGGTGATGCCTCGCTGCTCAAGGGAGCATCCGGCAAGGTGTTCATCAACTGCGCCACGGTCAGCCCCGGTGCCCACG
Source organism: Akkermansia sp. (assembly GCA_020047775.1). Taxonomy (GTDB): domain Bacteria; phylum Verrucomicrobiota; class Verrucomicrobiia; order Verrucomicrobiales; family Akkermansiaceae; genus Luteolibacter. The sequence goes on from JAIFNK010000021.1 coordinate 819, forward strand.
AGGCTGCGGCGGAAGCGGCGGAAGCGATGGGGGCGGATGCCTTGGCGGCGAGCATGGCTTCCAGCATCACGCAGGCGCGGCAAGGCACGCTCTATCTGATGGTCGGCGGCGATGAGGCGGTGTTCGAGCGGCTGGAGCCGCTCCTCAAGGACATTTCCAGCTCGCTGCGGTATGTCGGTCCGGTCGGAAACGCCGCCAGGATCAAGGCGCTGGTGAACATGGTCATGAACATCAATACCGCGGGACTCGCCGAAGGCCTCGGGCTGGGCGCGGCGATGGGTCTGGACCTGCAATTGCTCAAGGAGGTTTTCTCCCAGACGGGCGCGAATTCCCGCGTCCTGGAAACGGATGGCGACGACATGATCACCCGCGAGCACGATTGTTATTTCTCCGCGTCGCACGCAGCCAAGGACAGCGGGATCGCCAATGTCATGGCCGACTCCGCCGGTGTGCAGGCGCCCTTGTCTCGCGCCACCGAGGCGCAATATCGGAAATTGATCGACCTCGGGCTGGGGGAACTGGATAAGTCCGGTGTCGCCGAGCTGACCTTCCCGGGGCGGGTCAACGGCTAACCTCCCAAACGCCATGATGACAGGAACTGAAATCCGAAACCGCTCGGGCGAATCCATCGACTACGCATTTCACGCGGGGTCCCGGGCCGATGTGTTAGTGATCCTCGGCCACGGGGTGACAGGAAACAAGGATCGCCCGCTGCTCGTCGCGCTGGCGGAGGGACTGTCGGAAATCGGCTGGCCTTGCCTGCGGATTTCCTTCGCCGGCAACGGGGAGTCCGAGGGAAGGTTCGAGGACTCGTGCATTTCCAAAGACATCCGCGACCTTCAGGCGGTGTTCGACGTGGTGCCGGAAAATACCAACGCCGTTTATGCCGGACACAGCATGGGAGGTGCGGCAGGCGTGCTCACCGCCGCCCGGGACATCCGGATTTGTGCGTTGGTGACGCTGGCGGGGATGACCCACACGGCGGCTTTTGTGGAGCGCGAGTTCGGCGATGTCATCCCGGACCAGGGATTCATGTGGGAGGACGGGAATTTTCCGCTGTCCCGGACGTTTGTCGATGACCTGACGATCATCGGCAGCACGATCTCCGCGGCGGAGGCGGTGACCCAGCCGTGGTTGTTGGTTCACGGCGAGGCCGATGATGTTGTGCCCGTGCAGGACGGGCGCGATGCGTTTGAAGCGGCGACTTGCGAGAAGGAGTGGTTGGAAATCGCCGGGGCCGGGCACTCGTTCGATGAGGCGACCTATCCGGAAATCATCCGTGCGATGGATCGCTGGCTGACGACCCATTTCGGCTGATCAACAGGATTGAGCCATGCGGATTGACATCGTCACGTTGTTTCCCGAGGTCGCGCTGGCTCCGCTGAGCGACTCGATCATCCAGCGTGCCCGCGCGGCGGGGCTGGTGGAGGTGGCGGCGCACCAGTTGCGCGATTGGTCGGAGGACAAGCACCGGCGGGTGGACGATTCGCCCTGCGGAGGAGGGCAGGGGATGTTGTTGAAACCGGAGCCGCTGTTCGCGGCGGTGGAGGCGCTGCGCCGTCCGGACACGCGGGTGATCCTGATGACACCGCAGGGCCGGCCGTTCAAGCAGGCGGTGGCGCGCGAGCTTTCGACCGCCGGGCATCTGCTGGTGTTGTGCGGTCACTACGAGGGGGTGGACCACCGGGTGGTGGAGGCCCTGGTGGACGAGGAGATTTCAATCGGCGATTACATTCTAACGAACGGGGCGCTGGCTGCGGCGGTGCTGTGTGACGCGGTGATCCGGTTGCTGCCGGGTGCGCTGGGCGACGAGCGATCGCCGGTGGACGAGTCGTTTTCCGATCCCAACCTGCTGGAAGCGCCGGCCTACACGCGGCCGGTTGATTTCCGCGGGATGGTGGTGCCGGAGGTGCTGGTTTCAGGACATCACGGGAAAATCTCCGCGTGGAAAGAGGCGCAGGCTCTCGCCCGGACCCGGGAAAACCGCCCGGATCTATTGGAATCACCGCCGCGGGAAAATGAAATTTGAGGGATTCGGAGAATTTCGTTTTCCGATTTCAAAATCGTGCCAATCTCGACCCCGTGAAAACCAGCACCGATGCGGCAACCATGGGATCGAAGGATGATCGTCCCTGGGTGGAGCCTGCGACCATCGAGGATCTGCCGGCGCTGACGGAGTTGGTGATGAACCTGTTCGCGCTGTCGGGAGACTTTTCGCCCGACCGGGCGGTGCAGGAACGCGGCTTGCAGTTGATTCTCGAACAGCCGAACCGCGGCCGGATCTTCGTGGTGCGGAACCACGACCGGATTTTCGGCATGGTGAACCTGTTGTTCACCATCTCCACCGCCCGCGGCGGGTTCGTCATTCTGATGGAGGACGTGGTGATTCATCCGGACCACCGGGGGCAGGGGTATGGGACCATGCTGTTGGATTACGTCGCGGAGTTCGCGAAGAAAAAACAGTTCAAGCGGATCACCCTGCTCACCGACCGGATCAGCGCGGAGTCCCAGGAGTTCTTCAAAAAACGGGGTTTCGAGTATTCCAACATGATCCCGATGCGGAAGATCATCGATTGATTTTGCCAACAGTGCGTCTACTGACAGCGATCGGGCGGCGACGATATCAGCGGGCAAAAACAACTGCCTCCTGCGTGGTTGTTGCTGACGATTGACGGATAACCCGGCGGGTGATTTCCGGCAGAATGATTTGTTGCCGGTTCCGGTGGCGGGAACTCAACGAGGGCGGGTGGAGGGGGGGGAACGCGTTTTTTCGAGAAGCCCGATCAGGCGTTTCTCAACTTCAGGTTCTTCCGAAACGAGGTTTTTGGTTTCGCCCGGATCCTTTTCCAGATTGTAGAGCCCTGACTTGGCGGTTGCGGGTCCGTTGGTTTTTTTCCAACTGTCCCATCCGTTGGCGCGGGAGAGACTGGGGATGTATTTCCAGTTGCCCTGGCGGACGGCAAGTTCGCCGGTGCCGTTCATCAAAATGAGGTGGTCGCGAGGATGCGGGTTGGTTTTTCCCAGCAAGGTGGGGACGAGGTTGAAACTGTCCGGGGCGGCATCGGCGGGGAGTCCGGTGCCGACGAGCGCGGCTGCGGTGGCCGGAAGATCGATCATGGAAACGAGCGCATCGGAAACGCCGGGTGCGATGTGTCCAGGCCAGCAGGCGATGAATGGCACGCGATGGCCGCCTTCCCACGACTGGGATTTTTTCCCGCGCCAAGGGCCGTTCGGACGATGACCGCTCTCATCGAGGACATAGGCGCCGTTGTCGCTGGAGAAGACCACCAGGGTGTTGCCGGTGAGCTTGAGTCGTTCGAGAGTCTTGATCAACTCGCCCACGGACCAATCCAGTTCCACGAGGGTGTCGGCGCGCTTGCTCAAGCCCGAGGATCCGAGAAAGCGTGGACCAGGAATCGTCGGGGCGTGGACATTGTGCGGGGCGTAGTAGAGGAAAAACGGCTTAGCCTGGTTGCGTTCCACGAAGGCGACGGCCTCCCGGACGAGGTTGTCTGTTAGCTCGTTGTCCTTCCATTGCGCGGCCTTACCTCCGGCGATCCAACCGATGCGCGAACCGCCGGATGAGAATTTTTTCAGCGGGCTGTCGGGGTCGGCGGGCTCCTCGTAGGAGTAGCTGATAGGATCCGCGGGATCGAGACCGATGACCCTGTGGTCGCGGACAAAAACGGTGGGAATCCGGTCGTTGGTGGCGGGAAATCCGAAAAACTCATCGAACCCGATTTCCAGGGGGCCGGGTGAGAGGTCCTTGTTGTAGTCCGGCCTCGAGTTGCCGAATCCGAGATGCCATTTTCCCACCGCGCCGGTGCGGTAGCCTGCGTTTTTCAGGATTTTTGGCAAGGTGGTGGCGGTGACGGGAATGAGCAACGGCGAGTCGGCGTTCGCGACGCCCCGGTTGAGGCCGTTTGTGTTGATCCGCCACGAATACTGGCCGGTGAGCAGCGAGTAACGGGTGGGGGTGCAAACGGAGGCTGAGGCGTAGGCGTTGGTGAATCTCAAACCCTTGCCAGCGAGGGCGTCCAGATGAGGGGTTTTGATCCTGGTGGCACCGTAGCATCCGAGGTCGCCCCAGCCGACATCGTCACTCAGGATCACGATGATATTCGGAGGGGTTTGGGTTTCGGTGGCCTCTGTCCGGGCGATCAATGCCAGGGAAAACAGAATGGCGATGCCAGCGAGAATAAATTGGGTTTGGTGACTCGGTCTGATGAGCATGACGGCGGTCATACTCCATCCCTTCACGCCCATAGGAAGAAAATATTGCCGGAAAATCGAGGCCTCGCCCGAAATCAATGGATTCAAGCCGACCTTGGCGAGCGGCGGAATTTCACCAAAAGGAGGGGGGCGCGGTGTCAGGCACCCCCACGCTGCATGCCGCCGGAGAAGCTCTTCATGGCTGCGAAATTCCCAGTGGGCTTGTCGTAGCCCACGGCTGGAAGGGTGATGATCCCATCCTTGACGACAACCTGCTGTTCCTGTGTCGAGACAGCCGCCGAATCCACCTTCTTGTCCTCCGGTTCATTCGCCTCGCCAAGCTCTTGGC
>JAIFNK010000195.1 GCA_020047775.1 Akkermansia sp.
GCAAAACCACTCCGGCAGGGTGCCGGGGAAGCCAAAACCAACTTGTTTTCAGCGGGTGGAGAAAGAAGAGCTCCGAGGCGAGGGGCCTCAGGGGCTTTTAAAAGAATCAGCTTCAAATCCACGCCCGCCGGGATCAGTGGGGCTGGCTTTTCGTTTTCACGGGATTCCGTCGCACATGGGCAGGAATCAAGCTGCTCGCAGCAACTCATGCCATGTCCGCAGGACGTTTCCGGCATCGCCGCCAAACACGACGGCATCTGGGACAACTGGAGAATCAGTCCCAAAAACAAGCCGACGATGGACTTAAAGACGATCACGCCGGTAAGAGTAACGGAATGAAGGGGTATTCCAATATTCTTTTTCCAAAAACAGGCATCAAAGACCGATTGTGCGGGACTTGACGTGGGAGAAGCCTGATTTACAAGTCGCCGCGCATGACAGACACCGCCAGCAACCCCATTCGAGAGCAGCTTCGGCTGGAAGGATTCGACCTGATCGACGAGCGGCTGCAATATTTGCTGGGCTGCCTTGAGGACGCCTTGGTCAGCACCGGCGAAACTGAACTCCTGCCATTTCTCCCGTGGTCCGGCCGCGAACCGGAAATCGGCGCCGCCCCCGAGGGCCTGCCACAGCTCTATTCGATCGGCTTCCAGCTCCTAAACATGGTGGAGGAGCGCGTGGCTGCGGAAATCCGCCGCGAGCGGGAAAAAGCGCTCGGTGCGGAATCAATCCGCGGCCTGTGGCCGCAGGCGCTGCGGGATCTCCGCGCCATCGGCCTGACACCGGAACAAATCCTCGAAGTCCTGCGCGACGTCCAAGTCGAGCCAGTCCTCACCGCCCACCCGACCGAGGCCAAGCGCTCCAGCATCCGCGAACGCCACCGCGCGCTCTACGATGAAATGGTCCGTAACGAGTTCCCGAAATACACCGAACGCGAACGCCGCCGCATCCGCGAACGCGTCGTCACCACCCTCGAAACCCTCTGGCGCACTGCGGAAATCCACCTCGTCCGCCCGGACATCACCAGCGAGCTGCGCAACGCCACCCACTACCTGCGCGACCTTTTCCCGTCCGCCATCAACCGGCTCGACCTGCATTTCACTGAAGCCTGGCGTGACGCCGGCCTCCCGCTCGATTTGCTCCGCTCCGCCGGAAACATCCCGCGCCTCATCTTCGGCACCTGGATCGGCGGCGACCGCGACGGCCACCCGCTCGTCACCCCGGAAGTCACGGATAAAACCCTCGCAGAACTCCGCCACTCCGCCTTCAAGCTGCTCGAACGCGAATTGCTCGATCTCTCCGCGCAGCTCACGCTTTCCCGCTATCTAACACCCGTTCCGGAGGAGCTCCAAACCCGCATCGACCACCTCGCGAAAACCGTGGACGCGCCCGAGGGAGTCCGGGAAATCCTCTATCGCCACGAAGAGGAGCCGTGGCGGCAAATGGCCATGCTCATGGCGCTGCGCCTCCGCGAACAAATCAAGGGCAAGCCCGGATATAAAAACACCGCTTGCCTCGTCGATGACTTGAATCTCCTTTCCCGCACGCTCGCCGCATCCGGCTGCCACATGCTCGAGGAAGCCGCATTCCGCCCGCTGCGGCACAAGTTGGAGATGTTCGGCTTCCACCTCGCCACGCTCGACATCCGGCAGAACTCGGAATTCCACGACAAGGCGATCAGCCAGTTGTTAGTCGCCGCCGGAGTGGCCGATGGCGAAAACTACCCCTCCTGGCCCGAGGCCAAACGCCTCGATTTCCTCAACGCCGAACTCGCCTCCACCCGCCCGTTCCTCCACGACGACCTGCGCGTCGGCGAGCAGGCGGACAACGTGCTCGACACCTATCGGGTCCTCGTTCGGCACCGGAAAAACTGGGGCACGCCTGGCCTCGGCGCCCTGATCGTCTCCATGACCCGCCAGCTCTCCGACCTGCTCGGCGTTTATCTGCTAGCCCGCGAGGCCGGCCTCATGGAACTCACCCCGGGCGGCCTCGTCTGCCCGCTGCAAGTCGTCCCGCTTTTCGAGACGATGGACGACCTCGACCGCTCGCCCGGCATCCTCAAGGACTTTCTCCAGCATCCGCTCACCCTGCGCTCCGCCGGGAAATTTCCCTCGCAGCAGGTGATGCTCGGTTACTCGGATTCCAACAAGGACTGCGGCATCCTCGCCGCGCAGTTCGCCCTCCAGCGCGCCCAGGGCGCTCTCACCGGTGTCGGCAGGGAAAGCGGTGTCAAACTCTGTTTCTTCCACGGCCGCGGCGGCACCATTTCCCGCGGTGCCGGACCCACCCATTGGTTCATGGCCGCCCTGCCCCACGGCGCGATGAGTGGCGGCTTCCGCATGACCGAGCAGGGCGAAACCATCGCCCAGAAATACGCCAACCTCGCCAGCGCCACCTACAACCTCGAACTGCTGCTCGCCGGAGCCGCCGTCACCACCGCGCATCACCGCCACTCCCCGCCGGTGGACGATCCCTGCGAGGCCTTCATGGCGCGGCTGGGAGAAACCAGCCAGGCCGCCTACCAGAAATTCCTCAAGACCGAGGGCTTCATCGAGTTCTACCGTCAGGCCACCCCCATCGACGCCCTGGAAAACTCGCGCATCGGCTCCCGCCCCGCGCGGCGGACCGGCACCAAGGGATTCTCCATCAGCGATCTGCGGGCGATCCCGTGGGTCTTCTCCTGGACCCAGGCGCGCTTCTATCTGCCCGGTTGGTTCGGCGTGGGATCCGCGCTGCAAGCCCTCAAAACCGAGGACCCGGAGGGCTTTGCCGCATTCAAGCAGGCGCTGCCGAAATCCACCTTCCTCAGCTACGTGCTCACCAACGTGGAGACCAACCTCGCCTCCGCGAACCTCGACTTGATGAGGGAATACGCCGCTCTCGTGCAAAACGAAGACCTCCGGAAAAAGTTCGTTAGCTTGGTCTGCGATGAATTCGAAAGAACCCGCAACCTGCTTGCCGAGCTCTTCGATGGTGAAATGAAAGACCGCCGCCCGCGCATGGCCAAGACCCTGGAGATCCGTGAAGCCCCGCTCCGTGTCCTCCATCAACAGCAAATCACCCTTCTCCGCGAGTGGCGCAGCCACGTCACCGCCGGCCAATCGACCGAAGCCGACGCCCTCCTCCCCAAACTCCTCCTCTCCATCAACGCCATCGCCTCCGGCCTCCGCACCACCGGCTAACGGGCACCCCCCGGACCGCGGGATTCATCCCGGCTTTCATTCATCCATCCTAACCGTGTCCTCCGCCCGTCGTCATGACCCGGGCCGGGGTCCGTTCCCTCATCGCCCGTCTGGAAGATCCCTGGGAATTGGGCGCACAAGTCATGGCTGGTCGCGGCCTGCGCTTGATGGAAGCCATGCGCCTGCGCGTGAAGGATCTCGATTTCGGGCAAGGAACCATCACCATCCGAAACCGACATCCGGACCGTTCAAAGTCCTCCTGGTCATGCCGATGTCTCCACCACCATGATTTACCTCCACGTCATGAAACGCCCCGGCGCGGGCGCTCCCAGCCCCATGGATAATCTCTAAACCGAAAAAATTTCCTCAAATCCAGATTTGCCGCTTGGCTCGCCAGCATGAACACCCTATCAAGTGCTCAATGAACGAGGTCGCTGAAATCCGTAATTCCGGGTCGGGTTTTACCCTGATCACCGAGCGGTCGGTTAACACCCCCAAACCCGACCGTTCGGTCAATAGGACTGTTGTGCAAATAAAATATATGTCACGCCATCAACATCTCCAAATCCGTCATCGCCGACCTGACTTTTTTGTTGGTCCCGGCGGCTCACAGCCCCAAAAAAACTTTATAGCAACCATAATGAGAAAAAGCGAACTAAGCCGGCAGTGCTTCACCTGTAACCTAGCATCCCTAATTGCATTATGTTTTATCCTTTTCACTAGCCTCATGGGTGCGGAAGAGGTCGGGAGCCTTCTGTGGCATGGTGCCAAGCTTATTGTAGAGGTGCCAGACAATTTAGTCAGAGTAGACAACGCAGATTCTGACATCGCAAAGATCCTTGAGGAGACTAAACCAGAAAGCTACACTCTTCTGTTTTCATTCGTTGATGGCAAATCTCTTAAAGCCGCCTCAGAAACGCGGTTGAACGGTGACTCTGCACCACTTCCATACGCCACAATCACCGTGCCTCGAGCTTATCTGATTCCTGGTCGTTCACCCTCAATGACTCCAGCTGAAATGGTGCAGGCTATGAAGATGCACATGGCTAATGAAAAAGCGAAAGGGCCAGGAGCATCTAATTGCGTAATGATTTCGCAGTCGGAACATCATGTATCAATCTTAACTAGATCTCAGGTAGAAAGAAAAGTTGGCGGAAAACTTGAAAAGAAAGACATGGCAAATATCTCTTCACACATTAATGCAGGAAAGTTCTTTGTGATGATTGGTATCTCAAGCCTTTGGACTAATGAATCCGATGCGTATAATCTTTCTTTAATCAATGATAAGTTGAGGAAAGGGCTAAAAATCGTTCTGGATAATCCTTAACCTAATACATCATGAAATACCTCATACTATTTATACTGGCTCTAATAGCTAACGATCAGTCACTTCAGGCTCAAGAAGGGGTCGCTACGCGAGAACCTAAATGGAAGCAAGTAAGCCAGGCCTTTGGTTTTTTCTTTGCTCAGAATTACTCGCTGAATCGGATCGCTACAGAGTATCCAGACCTAGCACCCCAAGTCAGACAGGCTAATTTTGCGTTTATGTCCACTGCACTTGGTGAAGGTGCGAGCGCTCTTGAATCTGTGTTGAATGCAGAGTGGGCGAAAGAATGGCCGGCGGCAAAGCCAAAGGTAGAAGCTGAATTTCTGCGCGCTGCTAATGAACAGAAACTCACGAGGGAGATCTCAGTCGCGTATATTCAGGAGGTTAATCAACGAGCAAAAGGAATTCTTCCTGAGTCAATTCGGAATGCATTTCTCGCATATAATCCAGCCTATGTTAAATCTCCCAGCGCAGAAATGGCTGCCGGATGGCGTCAGAATTTCTCAACACTCAAGCACCCCAAGTCGTCTGGTGCTGACATTACGATTGGAATGCCTTTAAGTTGGAGGAAGAGGGATAGCACAAGAGAGGCAGTCGTTCAGGTTTTCAGAAGTGGCGCAGGCAACGGCCCGATCTTGTGCACGATTTCTTGCGTCAAAGCTCTTGAAGATGCAGACGGAGATTTTAATGCGGAGGATATGAAGGAGCTTTTTACCGATGCATTAATCAAAGAATCCCTACCTGATGGAGCAACTCTAATTGAGGGTCGCCCGATGACTATCGCTGGCATGTCTGGCAGCATGAGCGTCTTCGACATGACCCAAGAAGAATTGGACGTCAAGATGAAGATGCGTTGTA
>JAIFNK010000296.1 GCA_020047775.1 Akkermansia sp.
AACTCGTCCGCGCCCGAACCAAGAACCACAACACCGCCGCCCAAGGCTACGACATCACCCACGCCTACGACGCCGAGAAGCGGAGATTCAGTAAGAAGGTCAACCGCTATCAGAATGGAAGCATCGTCGAACAAAAAGTCATCACCTTCCTTCACGACGGCAACGACCTTATCTACGAGCGCCACCAACTCCCGAGCGGCCTCACCCTGCTAGAACGTAAGTATGTTTGGGGACCGGACATCAGCGGAACCCACGGCGGAGCCGGAGGCGCGGGTGGACTCCTCCTCATCCGCGAGACCAAAGGCAACACCACCATCGATCTCTATCCTCTGTATGATGGGTCCGGAAATGTAGTGGCACTGGCTGACAGCAGCGGGACCTTGCAGGCGGAATACGGATACACTCCATCCGGTGAGCTACTCTACGCCAGAGGCCCTCACGCCCAAAGCTGCCCGTTCCGTTTCACGACCAAATATTATGATATTGAAACCGGGTTATGCAATTTCGGCGAACGCTTTTATGATCCTGTTACCTGTCAGTGGACCAGCCGAGACCCGTTAGGTGAGAGCGAAAGCCTCAACCTCTATGATTACGGTCACGGTGATCCGATCAACAATGTGGATGTGCAGGGCCGCGAAGCTGTGGCAGTGGATGCCGCTATCAACAACGGCATCCCCACCATGATCTACGAGGAATGGGCGGGCAGCGGCCTTGCCTACCTGTGGAACGCGATGGCGGCAGGGAACGTGAAGACATGGAATCAGGCACCCGACGGAGGCCAGCTCAAGCGCAATTTCTACTTTGAAGGTGGCCAATGGCACCTGCGTTCGGCTAGGGATAAACTAGCAGATTCATTTGCGGAGATTCCGGGCAAGATGGATGAGATCGGTCCTTATCTGGACGCCGCCCCCGTGGTTGCCGTGGGTGCGGGCCTACTGCCTTTGGTCGGAACGGCGGAAGTCGGTGCGGGAATCTATATGTATGGCAGCCAGATGTTGGGAAATGCCTGGGTTCAGGGTTCTCTGGCTCTCGTCGGAACGCAGGCCGCTTACGACATCGCAACCGACGAGGGAGTTAGGAACGATACCATCGGGGCAATCGCCAGTGATCCCAACGGAGTCCGGGCAACCGGCGAGTTGCTGGGCGTGGGAGTGAGCGGTCTGGCGAGGATGGGGCCGAGAGCTGCGAGCTTGTGGGGCACCGTGGCGGATGGGTTGTTCCCATCTTATGGTGGAACTAGGGGTTTCGCGCGGGGAAGCGTCATTAACCCGTTTGCCAAAGACAGTGGCGCGGCCTTACTAAGGCCCTATGGCGGCCCGGGTGGTGGGCATCATGTCCCTGCAAAAAGCGCGTTTACAGGATCTGCGATTTATGATGCCAACGCGGCGTTGGCCATTCCAAACGCAGAAATGGTTCGTTTAGGTGTTCAACATTTGCAACTGGTGACTCCGGCGCAACGAGTAATGTATACAGCATTCGCGAAAACTGGTGCATCTTTGACTTGGGAGGTAACAGCACAAATTGAAGCGCAAGCATTGATCCACGGTGGAATGCAACCAGAGATGGCAAGGGCGACAGTTCAAAAGGCCATTGAAGCTTTGAGGAATTCTGGTGTCGTTGGACCGACACGAATCCCGTGGGGAGGGCAATAGAAATTTACAAAAGTAAAAAAACTTATATGAAAACCATTGAAATCGAAGAGTTTGCCAAAATACTTGTCTCAAAAGTTCGAGATCTTGCCATTCAAGCCAATGATAGAACATTTAATGAAAACCACGTTGTTGCCAAACGTTGGCATGCAGCGGCAGATAGCGCCTCGCCCGAAGAATTTGCTAAGGCAATTATACCAGATATTGTAGATTCGACGATATCTCACTTGCTAGGGGCGATTGACCAAGAGATTCTACGACTCTCGTTCACCGCTTCGAGTGGCGAGGTGATTGACTTAGCCGCTGTCGCAAAGGAATCTGGTGAGCTATCGGGCTGGTATGGCGGCGCTGGCGGTTGGTGCGACAATTATTCGGAAGAACGTTTTATCGATGATTTTTCTGATCTAAATAGTTTTTTCAATAAGCCTCTCGAATGAGAACTGAGATATGATTAACGTAATGGAAGAGTTTAAGAGTGTTGATGATAGTTTTAGATCAAATGATTTAAAAACTAGCCTAGAAAAGCTGGAGAGTCTTTGGGGGAAAATTCCAGAACCAAAACCTGCCACCTCGAATGCATTTCTAGTGATAGAATATGCCGTCGCCATTGCACTAAAGGTCGGCGACCTTGATGCAGCCCAAAAATGGGCGTCTCAAGCGCCGTCCTTCGCCGAGAAAAGGCATGACATGGGAGAGGTTGAGTTTTTGATTGGGAAGGTGGCTTTTGAACGCGGTGAAACTGATGTTGCAAAAAGAAATTTCGAATTGACTAATCTAAAATCCGAAGGGAGGATTTTTGAAGGTGAGGATTCTAAATTCAGGGCGCTGATTCAATGACCTGATTCCACTCGGCAACCAATAGCCTTGGACGTGATCTGAATTTATGACAATAAAAGAAATAGTTCAATTGATCAAAGATCAAGGATCAACTCTAGCAAAGCCTGTCGAGGTCGAGGGAATGCCTCCAATGACATTCGCATGCAGCATGTCAAATCAACCGGCGACAGAAACTGAGCTTTCCATGTTGCCCTTTGAGTGCCCATACGATCTTCGGTGTTTTTGGAAAGAGGTTGTCACGGCTCGACTCTTCGTAGATCAAGAGTATGGGCAGTGGGGACTAGAAATTCTGAGCCCTGACCGATCCATGGAACTCACAGCTCGTTTTCGCGAGGAGAGGCAATCCGACAGCAAGCTAGGGGACCTTGTCATTGGAAAGTTTTTGGGAGACTCAGATTTGTTAATTGTGAGATGCGACGCCAATGCAGACGATTGTGGATCTGTTGTTATTGCTCTGCCGCTTGATCCAAGAATGGAGTGGGAAACTGCCGGGAAATCTTTTTCTGGTTTTTTGGAGAACTACGTTATGTCTGGTGGAGAAAAGTTTTGGGCAACGTAATATATGACACAGGAGTATGGTGATCATGAACAGTTTCACCGCGTTCAAAAGCCACCTTCCCTTTCTCGGATAATAAAGACTTTTTAGCCGGGCGATAATGTCGTCTCAAAGTGAATCCATTTCATTGCGTCCAGTTCCACCCGGAGTCGATCCTCACGCAGGACGGGAAGAGGCTGCTTGAGAATTTCCTGAAGATGTGAGATTCTCATCCGCTGAAGCGGGAATCTGACCTGCCTACCATTTTGGTAGGGCTGGACGGCCTCGGCCCGCCCACTTGTCCGCCCGGATGGGCGGCGCGAATGAGGTGGGAAGGAGAAGAGGAAGAATAGCCTCCGGCGGAAGAAGTGAAGTCGGCGCGCCCGGCGGTCACGCCCTACCTGGGTAGGGGCGGATCTGCCGGGCCGCCCGAAGTGGCCAGAGCATCAGCGGGAACGGGCGGCGAGGCGCTTGAGCAGGCCGACAAACCCGGCGCGGTGACCGTGAGGATCCGGCCCGAGCGCGGCGGTGGCCAGTCTGCCGGCATCCTCGAATCTGGCAGCTTCCAGCCCTTCGGTCTCGCGCAGGATCATTGCGGTCATGGCCACGGCAGTGCCGAAGCGGAAGTCTGCATCCGCCTCGCTGAAGTCGCAGGAAACTCCGGTGAAGGGCCGTGTCATGAGCGTCGAGCGCGCGCCTTCCGGTTGTTTGTAACGGAGTTTCACCGTGAGCCACTCGCGACTGGCCGCGGGGGAGACCGGGGTTTCTTCCGGCAGCGTGCCGTAGCGCAGTGACCCGCCGGGCGGCTCGTTGCGGGCATCGCCGGTTTCCACTTCGTAAAAGGCGGTTACCGCATGGCCCGAGCCTATGTCACCCGCATCGATGCGGTCGTTGGCGAAGTCCTCCTTGCGCAGCATGCGGTTGGCATATCCTAACAAACGATAACCGCGCACCCGGGCCGGGTTGAACTCGACTTGGATCTTCACGTCCTTGGCGATAGTGAGCAGGGTGCCCATCAGTTTCTGGAGAAAGACCCGGCGGGCTTCCTCCAGGGAGTCGATGTAATAGTACACGCCGTTTCCCTTGTTGGTGATTTCTTCAAGCATGCGGTCGTTCAGATTTCCCGTGCCGGTTCCAATCACGGTTAGGAAAACGTTATCCTTCGCGTTTTCCGCCACCATCCGGACGAGTCCGCCGTCGTGGGTGACGCCGACGTTGAAATCACCGTCGGTGGCAAGGATCACGCGGTTGATTCCGCCGGGCTTGAATTGTCCGCGGGCGATCTGATAGGCGAGGGTGATTCCGGCGCCGCCATTGGTCGAGCCGCCGGCCCGGAAGCTGCGGAGTGCCGCCGCGATCCGCTCGCGGCCCTCCGTGTCGCAGGGAGTGGGCGGCAGCGCGAGCCCTTCCGCTCCGGCATAGACGACGATTGAGAGCGTGTCGGATGCGTTCAGTTCTTCCAACAGCAACTGGAGCGATGCGGTGACGAGCGGCAGCTTGCGCGGATCATTCATCGAGCCGGAGACATCCAGCAGGAAAACAAGGTTGGCAGGCGGGCGCTGGGCGCGCTCGATTTCAAGGCCTTTCAGCGCGACCCGGACAAGCTGGTGGTCCGGGGCCCACGGGCAGGTGGCGTTATCCACATGAACCGCGAAGGGATGGTCGTCGGTGGGTTGGGGGTAGGCGTAGTCGAAATAATTCACCATTTCCTCGAGTCGCACCGCATCCGCCGGAACGCTGCGGCCATCGAGAATCAAGCGGCGCACGTTGGCATAAGACGCGGTATCCACATCGACGCTGAACGTGGAAAGCGGCGAATCCACGGGTGTTTGCCACACTTGATCGATCAGTTCGCCGTAGCGTTCGCCGTCTACCGGAGCCGCGTGCATGAATTCACCGGATCCGGCTTCGTCCGGCCATCTTCGTGGCGTCGGCGGTCCGGTATCCGGTCTAACCAGAATGCTTTGCGGTCGCTCGTTGGACATTGGCGTGTGCGGCGGCAGGATGATCGGGCGGGGAGTGCCTTCGATGAGTTCGGGTGGCAGTTCGGTGGTGAGCAGGACGCCGCTGCGAGTGCCGACATCGCTGTCGGAGTGCTTTGTAGAATGGTCGGTCTTGTCACCGCAGGCGGAGAGCAGCAGGGACAAGATGCACAATTTTGATAGATTGGTCTTCATGGTGGTTCGGTAGGTTGGTGATTCATCATCTGTTGGCGCGAAAGTCCGGCAATGTGACATGAAAAAAGCCACGGGGTTTCCCGTGGCCTATTTCATGAGCGATGCTGGGATTGTTGCTTAGCCGGAGATGCCGAAGACCTCCACCTCGATGTAATGGTTC
>JAIFNK010000264.1 GCA_020047775.1 Akkermansia sp.
TCGCGTTGATCGTCTCCGGCGGGCACACGTTGTTGCTCGATGTGGAGAGTCCAGGACGCTACCGCAAGCTCGGCGGTACCCGCGACGACGCCGCCGGCGAGGCTTACGACAAGGTGGGGAAAATGCTCGGACTGGCCTACCCCGGTGGCCCGGAAATCGAAAAAGCCGCCCGCCGCGGGAATCCGAAAGCCTATGATTTCCCCCGCTCGATGCTGCACGACCCGCACCTGGATTTTTCGTTCTCCGGGCTGAAAACCGCCGTGCTCTACACGCTCCAGAAGGAAAATGGCGAACTCCCGGTGGCGGATCTCGCCGCCTCGTTCCAGCAGGCGGTCATTGAGATACTTGTCCGCAAGACCCTGCGGGCTGCCAGGGAAACCGGGCGTGAACGCATCGCACTGTCCGGCGGAGTCAGTCTCAATCAGGCGCTCCGCCAGGCGTTCCAGCAGGCCGGGGCCGAGAACGGGCTGGAAATCCGCGTCGCCACTCCGGTGTTCTGCACGGACAATGCGGCGATGATCGCCTTCGCCGCCTTGCTGCGCCACCTCGCGGGGGAGAGCTCGTCCTTGGAAGGTGACATCCACCCGAATTTACCGCTGGTCTGAATCAAGCCCTTGTGGTTTCAATAGCTCACTACCGATGACCTACAAAACCTTGGTTTTTGATTTCGACGGCACCATCGCCGACACGCTCGGCGAGACCCGCCTGATTTTTAACCGGATCGCCCCAGATTACGGCATCCGGCAGGTGGCCGAGCATGAGCTGGACCAGCTCCGCCACCTCTCGCTCAAGGACCTGCTCGACCATCTCAAGATCCCGAAGCGCCGCGTCCCGGCGCTGATTACCCGCGGCACCACGATGATGCGTGGGAATATCACCCAGCTCCAGCTCATCGATGGCATGCCGGAGGTGCTCGTCGAGCTGCGCCGCCATGTCCGCAGCTTCGGGATCCTCACTTCGAACGCCACGGCGAACGTCGATCTTTTCCTGCGCACCCACGGGCTGCGCGAGCAGTTCGATTTCATTTCCTCCACCTCCAAGCTCACCGGCAAGGCCAAGCACCTGCGGGCGATCCGCAAGACGTTCTCGCTGGAAAACGAGGAACTGCTCTACATCGGCGACGAGCTGCGCGACGTGAAGGCATCGCAAAAAGCCGGCATCCCGATCGCCGCCGTTAGCTGGGGCTTCAATTCCCGCCAATCGCTGGCCGCCGCGAAGCCGGACTACCTGTTCGACCGTCCGTCGGATTTCCTGACCCTGCTCAACCCGGCGGAGTGAAATCAGCGGGTTGACAGCGGCATCCGGAGCGGGGCAACCTCCGCCCATGTCGGATGAGAAAGCCCCCAGGGAAGATGGAGAAACGGCCGAGGCCGAAACGAACGATGTCGTCGTTGCCGGACCAGCCTCCAAATCCAGTCTCCCGCCGGCCGTTGCGCTGGCGTTTGTGATCATCGCCCTGCTCGGCGTGCTCATCGTGATGGTGCTCAAGAACAGTTCCTTTCTCCGGTCCAACTCAAGTCCGGACCTCTCCGCGCTTCAGGCGGAAGCAAACGCGCTGCGCAGCGAATACAACAACCAACGGATCGCCATGGGACTGCGGCCGATCGAAGGCACCTCGGAACCGATCGAGGAAATCGCCGGTCGCGTGAAAAAGGATGCCGACGCGCTGGTCGCGCTGGCCGGGAGCTATCAGAAACTTCTTGCCGAAAAGGACAACGAGCTGACCGCGCGGAACGCCGAGATCCTGCGCTCGGAAAAACTCCGCGCCGCGCTCACCGCGGAAAACTCGCGGATCCAGAGTGATATGCAGCGCGCTTTGGTCGGTGCGTCGGACATCGAGATGCTCCGCCGGGATCTGGTGGACGTCAAAGCCCAGCGCGACGCGCTTGCCGCGGAGCTCAAGGAGGTGCGCGAGAAAATGCTCACCATGAGTGCCGGTGTCTCGCCGGATGACTACGCCGGCCTCAAGCGCCGCTTCGAGGAGACGCTCCGCGCCAAGGAGTTCTTCGAGGCCCGCGTGAAGGATCTGGAAGGGGATCTCACGAAGGCCAGGCTCTTCGCCCGCTCGGAAAACGAACTGCTCCCCGCCGCCGTGGAGCTGTTCCGCAGCTTGCGGCAGCTGCAAGGCAAGATGGATTCGGAAATCTCCTCCGCCTACAGCGCGCTTGGTGTGAGCCTCGGCGCGAACGTCGTGCAGACGCTTAATTTCGCCACCGGCTCCAGTGCCCTGGCTCCTGCCGATGACGCGGCGATCCGCGCCCTGGTCGATGCCATCCCGGATGGCGACCTCCTCCTCGCGGTCGGCTACGCATCGGAAACCGGAAACGTCGATGCCAATCAGACCTTGTCGTCGGACCGGGCCACGGCTGCGGCGCAATTGATCACCAACATCAAGCGACCGGAGCAGCTCACCCAGGCGGTCTATCTCGGCCAGACGTCCCGTTTCAGCAGCCGCGTCCCCGAGCGCAACCAGATCGTCGAAATCTGGCACATCCGGAAGAAGTGATTCGCCGTTAGCGCGCACCGTCTATCAAACCGGACCCGCTGGAGGCAACAAGGGCGGGCGTTTCCACTGCATGAGCACGTTCGCCCCGAAGATCAGTGTGCCGCCGACGAACATTGATGCGGAGATGGATTCGTTCGGATAGTTGCCGCCGATGAACGCTCCGAGCATGGCGGGAAGGAAAAGCACATAGATCCCGGTGAAAACCGGCTCGGTGGTATAGATGAGTCCGGCCTCGGTTGCCGACACGCGTGGCTGCCAGATATTCATGAGCAGATAGGCCCCAACCGAGCAGAAAAGCGCCAGGCATGCGATGATCACGAAGGATTGTAATGACGCCCCGGCGGCAACACAGGTCGCCATGTCGGGAGCAACGATGACGGTGACCGGCACAAAGAGTACGGCGATGCCGAGAAACATGACGAAGGTGACCGCGGTGCCGCGATTGCCCCCGAAACGAGGGTTTTCCAAAGCGAGGATCTGGAAGGTGAAGAGGAATGCCGCGCACAGGGTTTCGATTTCCCCACGCCCGAGATTGAGGTTTCCCGGTCGCAAGCCGGATAGGATCGCTCCGCCCGCGATCACCATGAGGGTGGCGGCGATGACGCGTGCGCCGGGTGCCCGCCGCAAGCGCAGGCACGCCCAGAGCGGCAGGAAAACGCAGTAGGCCTGAGTTAGAAAAGCCGAGGTGGATGCCTCGGTGTAAGCCAGTGAATCCGCTTGCAGCCACATCCCGACACCGCCCCATAGCGCCAGGATCAAGCCCTGGTGAACTTCATTTCGTGTCGGCAGTTTCCGACCGACGACAAACGGCAGCAGCATCAAGGCGCCCAGTCCGAAGCGGGCGAACTGCATCCACGAGGCGAGAAACACGCTCGATGCTCCCGGAAGCCGCGCGGCTTGCTCCACGTGCAGGACTTTTACCAATGGAAAACTCACCGCCCACAAGGCGCAGGCGACAATGAGGAGGAAAACAGGCATGGACAGGCGGAGACCATGCCGCACTCCACGAATCCGGCAAGCAATTCCACGGACCACGAGGGGCAGGGGACTCGCAGTCCGTGCCTTGCTATCCCGCACGGGAAACGCCAGTGTTCCCGCGATGACTGGATTCATGCAAAACAGGCGGCGATTTCTCACCGGCACAAGCGCCTGGCTTGGGGCCTCCGCGCTCGGCCTCGGGGCGGGGGAGGGCGGGACTAAAACCATTTCTCTTTTCCACACCACCGATCTCCACGGTCACATCCTGCCCACGAAGACCTACGGCGGCGTGCCGGACGTCGGCGGATTCGCCCGTTGTGCCTCGTGCATCCGGCAGTGGCGCAGGGATTCGCCGGACTCGCTGCTGCTCGACATCGGCGATGTCTATCAAGGCACCGCCGAAAGCCTCATGAACGGCGGCCAGTTGATGATCGGTCTCTTCAACCGCCTCGGTTACGACGCCTGGACTCTCGGGAACCATGACTTCGACTGGGGCCCGGAGTGCCTTGAATCCAATCTCAGCCTCTCAAAATCCCCGATCCTGACCGGTAATCTCGAACTCGGCGGAAAATCACCCGGCTCGCTCGAAGGCGCTTGGAAAGCCGTGAAACCCTGGGTGATGAAAGAAGTCGGCGGATTCCGCATCGCGCTGATAGGCCTGGTCACGCCGGGGCTACCCTACTGGCTTGCCCCGGAAACCCTCGGCGGTGTTTCCCCGACCAATCCGGCGGAATCCCTCAGGCGCTCGCTCGCCGAGGCCCGCGCCGCGAAGGCGGATGCCATCGTCGTCATGGGCCACATGGGGTGGCGGAATGACGATGACTTCGCGAACCCGGTCCGTGAAATTCTCAAGGCAAACGAAGGGGTGGATGTTTTTCTAGCAGGTCACACCCACCAGAACAAACCGGCGTGGGAACTCGGCAGCGTGCTTTGTTCGCAGGCCGGCTATTACGGGATCAACTGCGGGCGCGTGGACCTCACCTTCGACCTCGCCTCCCGCAAGCTCGTCCAGCGCCGTGCCTTTGCCATGCTGATGGACGAGCGCTTCGCCCTCGATCCCGTCGTGATGGAACTCGCGCAACCGGATCTCAAAAAGGCCGGTGAACAAATGGCCCGCAAGCTCGGCACGGCAACACAAGTCATCGACGGCAAGGGCCGCGGCAACCGCCTCTCCCGGCTCTTCTGCGAGTTTTTCAGCGAGGCTCTCCAGCGCAACGGGACTCCGGTGGATGGTGTTTTCCACGGCACTTTCGGCACCGGCGACGTCGCGGCGGGCGAGATCACTGTCGCGGACTGTTGGAAAATGCTGCCTTACGAGAACCTGCTTTCCATCGTCGAGGTCAGCGCCACCGAGCTGATTGAAATCGTTCGCGAAGACCGCAAGGAGTATCCTTCCGACCGCACGCTTTGGCCTTTCGAGCTGGATTTGGACCGCCAGGGCAAGCCCCGGCGGTTCCTTTTCAAAGGCGAACCAGTCGCCGCCGACCGCCGGTTCAAGGTCGGCATGAACAGCTATGACGCCCAGTCCGGTGGTCGGAAACTCCTGCGCCTGCGGGACATCGCCGCCGCTCCGTCCGCCAAGCGGGTGACCACAGGGATCGATACCCGCAGCGCGTTGATCGACGGCATCCTCAATCGCAGGGAAATCTCCTGACAAGGGCAGGGGACGTCTCTTCCCATCATGCATGGACGCGACGTCCATGCCCCCGATCCTGAAATTTCACGCTTTCTTCATTGGCATTTCACGGGGACGGGCTCAACTCAAGCAATGCCACGCGTCCTACTTGTTGAAGATGAACCTGCGATCGCCGACACGCTCGTTTACGCGCTCGGCACCGAGTGCTTCGAGGTCAC
>JAIFNK010000082.1 GCA_020047775.1 Akkermansia sp.
GGCCGCGAGACCGCGCATCATGCGATCAAGGAGCACGCCGTCGCCACCGTGAACGACCTGCGCCAGGGGAAAATCGACCGCAACAACCTCGTCGAGCGCCTCGCCGGCGACGCCCGCCTCGGGCTTTCCCGCGAGTTTCTCGACGCGATCCTCGCGAAGGGCGACCAGGAATCCGGTGCCGCGAAATCGCAGATCGCCGCCTTCGCCGCTGCGGTGAGGAAGTTGGAAACCGCCAGTCCCGAGGCTGCCGCTTACGCGCCGGGCTCGATTCTGTGATCGGCGACGGGGGAACGCTGGAGCTGTAAATCGTCAGGTTTCGTTTCCGGCGGTCGCTGGGGCCGGAGCCTGCCAAGCCAAATCAGCGGTTTGAATGGGGGCAGGGAAAGCGCCGGGATAAACCGGCTTGAAACAGAGAATGAAAGAGTCTTACAGAGAAAACTTAGCCAGTAGCTCTGGCCACGAACCCTACGCTGGGAGCAGTAATGTTCCGGGTGTAGCATGGGGGAGTGGAGACGCAGGCCAGCCATCGAGCTCCGAAATCCATGTTTCCGTGTGCCGACCTTGTCCTGACAAGGGGAAGGCAACATCGTCCTCACCGCCAAGGCAAGGTGAGGGCGGACACGGCGGAGTCACAGACCCTGAGCATGTGTCGAAGTTTCAAGCGCGAGAACCGGGAGGGTCTAACAATATCGACGGTGGCAAGTCCCCACAAAGGGGATTCCAAACAGATCGCTGGTTCCACGTCTCAGACGCTAAGGACCGGATGCACGTTGTTAGGAAGTCAGATGGGTTGATATCACCTGCGAAGTCTGCGAACAAGGGCGCACCTGAAGCGTCTGCGGAGTGGATGGAGGAAAGGCACCCAGCCGAGAGGAACACCGCCCAGGCCAACCCACCCCAGGCTCAGAACCGGGACAAGGTAGGTAAATGTGGACTGGAACGTGTGCGTGAAGCCGCCCGAAAGGACGGCAAGTTGAAGTTCGTTTCACTGCTTCACCATGCGGATGTCGATGCGTTGAGTGTGGCGATTTCCGGCAAACGGGTGAACTGGATATTGGATGCGGATATAGAAGGGTTCTTTGATACGATTGACCATGAATGGTTGATCAAGTTCCTTGAACATCGTATTGGGAATCATCGTGTCCTTCGGTTGATTCGTAAATGGTTGAGATCCGGGATCATCGAAGACAATGACTGGTCGGAGACAAAAATGGGGACACCGCAAGGAGCTGGAATCTCACCACTTCTTTCAAATATCTATCTCCATTATGTCTTCGATTTATGGATGGAAAATTGGCGTGAGAAACGCAGTAAAGGTGAAGTAATTGTCGTGCGCTATGCAGATGACTTCGTGGTCGGTTTCGAGCATCAGGACGAGGCGCAAGCGTGTTTGGAAGAACTCCGGGCGCGTTTCGCGAAGTTTGGTTTGAAGCTCCACACGGAGAAAACGCGGTTGATCGAGTTTGGAAGAGATGCATCGGAAAGACGAGAGAAGCGCGGAGAAAAGCGACCGGAGACATTCGACTTTCCAGGGTTCACCCATCAGTGTGCCAAGACGAGGAAGGATGGTCGATTTATCATTCATCGGCATAGTAGCAGCAAGCGCATGAGATTCAAGTTGCTAGAAATTCGACTCAAGTTGCGAAAGCGAATCAACCAATCATTGGGAGAAAATGCCCGGTGGCTCAAACGAGTGGTGCAAGGCTGGCTGAACTATCATGCCGTGCCGGGCAACAGCCACCGGATTGGGCGGTTTGTGGATGAGGTGACTCGCCACTGGCTATGGACGATTCGTAGGCGTAGCCAACGAGGAAAGAGCAGTTGGACTTGGGCGCGTATGCATAAGTTAGTTCGGCGACACCTGCCGAAAGCCCGTATTATCCATCCCTATCCAGAGCAGCGATTTCGCGCTCGACTCAAGGCAAGAGCCGTATGAGGTAGTTCCTCACGTAAGGATCTGAGCGGGGGGCCGCCGGTAA
Source organism: Akkermansia sp. (assembly GCA_020047775.1). Classification (GTDB taxonomy): domain Bacteria; phylum Verrucomicrobiota; class Verrucomicrobiia; order Verrucomicrobiales; family Akkermansiaceae; genus Luteolibacter. The sequence continues at coordinate 1,980 of JAIFNK010000082.1, forward strand.
CGGCGGTTCCTACCGCAATTTACGCATTTCAACATTTTCCTTATCCAGAGCAAATCTCCGGTTCCAAATAACAGACACTGGGCATGGTTGTGAAGCAAGAGGAGGGGAGATCGGGTTGGTGAGAAGTGGATGCCATTTTGCTGGATTGCGATCGCGGACGGACTATCTGCCAAATTCCGGGGTGGAGCAGAATCCATGCGGGAGGGGGAATGCCGGAGGAGCGGGGCTTTGGGGAGCGAGGAAGAGAAGCGGGGATGTTCCCGATGCATGGAGGTCTTGTCCCCACGCATGGACTAGACGTCCATGCCCCTTATTTTTCAGACAGCCTCTCACCGCCACTCCTTCGGTGTCCGATTCCCTGGTCCGAGGTGTATAATAGCGTTTGTTTTTCGCATTTGTTTGAGTCATATCGCTGGGGGGCCACTTCAGATTGGGTTGCTTTCACGCGTTGTCCTGGAAATCTCTTTCTGCGAGCCGACCCAAGAATCCGCATCATGAAAAGAAACCATCAACCGTGGAGAATCCTCGCCGCGCTGTTTTGCCTGTGGGCCATGGCGTTCGCCCCGGCATCCGCCGTCAATGAAAAAGGCGAGTGGCCGTGGGAGCTCAACCTGAATGGTTGGCATGACCGGGCCATCGCCGAGGATCTCGGCACCGGTTGGTTCTTGAACGTCGGCCCCACCGGCCTGTGCGCCCGCATCACCCACGAGCATCCCGAATTTTTCACGATCAAATACGTCTTCAAAAAATCCCCCGCGGCGGGGCTGGTCAAAATCGGCGACATCGTGGTGGGTGCGAACGGCAAGCGCCTGACTGTCGCCCACACCTTCGGCCGCGGCCGCGGCAGCCGGGGCCGCGGTGGCTGGGAAGGCCCGATGATCGACATGTCCAAGCTCATCGAGGACAGCCAGGGCAAGGACGGAATCTATCTGGAACTCAGCGGTGATCCCGCCGTCGCCGCCGAATACTACGAAAAAGCCGGTCCCGGATTCAAAGAGAATCTCGATTTCCTGTTCGAGTGAATCAGCGGCACCCGACCAGAAAAGCCTGCCAGCCACGTATTCGTTCACATGAGGAAATCAAAAAAAGCATTCCCGGGACCAGGGCACGTTCTGGCAATTTTCATGCTGTTGCCCCTCTCTGCGGCACGGGGTGGTGCGAGCGTCCAGCCTGAGGGCGGAATGCCCGCCGTCGAGGAGGTGTCAAACTTGTATCCGTCGGCAGAGCAGCGGGTGCTCTCGCCCGGCCATACGATCTATCATATCGATCCGGTGGCCGGAGACGATGCCAGGTCGGGACTGCGGCCAAACCTCGCCTGGCGGACCTTCCGACGCGTCAACCAGCTGCGACTTGCCCCCGGGGACCGGGTCGAGATCACAACGCCCGGCGCCTTCGACCAGACGCTCATGCTCATGGGGGCGGGGACGGCCGAAGCACCTGTCGAGGTTCGTTTCGCCCCGGGGCGTTACGACTTGCACCCCGGCCGCGCGTACCGGGAAGCCTATCAAATTTCCAACACCAACGGCGACCCCGAAGGCCGCAAGGCTGTCGGCGTCCTGCTAGCCGGCGCGAGACACTTCCGGATCTCCGGACCCGGCGCTTCCCTCTTCTACCGGGGCAAGATGATCGAGGTATGCATTGATCGATGCGAGGACATCTCGCTGTCCGGCCTGCGGTTCGACTACCACCGGCCGACGGTTTCGGAGTTCAAAGTGGCGGCGGTCGGGGAGGGTTACGTCGATCTGCGGATTCACAAGGATTCCTCCTATACCCTCAAGGACGGAGCAATCACCTGGCTAGGCGAGGGGTGGAGTGAAACCACCGGCCTGGCTCAGGAACTCGATCTAACCAGCAATGTGGTCAAGCGCCGGAGTAACCCGCTCAAGGGGCTGGCCCTTGAGGAAATCGAGCCGTTCCTCGTCCGCGCGCGCGGCAAGCACGACATGAAGCCCGGGCGGGTCTATCAGGTCCGCAACCCGCTGCGGGACTGCGCCGGTGTCTTCACCCGGCTCAGCCGGAACATCAGCTGGAAGGATGTGAGTTTCCGCTTCCTGCACGGCATGGGCCTGGTCAACCAGTTCTCCGAAAATCTCACCTTCGACTCGGTCACCATCGCTCCCGACGAATCCGGCGGCCGCACCACCGCTGCCTGGGCGGACTGCATCCAACTATCAGGCTGCCGCGGCAAAGTGCTGGTGGAAAACTGCGTCTTCTCCGGTGCCCACGACGACGCGATCAACATCCATGGGACCCACCTGCGGGTCGTCGAGCGGCTCCCCGGTCTGCAGGTGAAGGTGCGCTTCATGCATCCCCAGACTTTTGGCTTCCTTGCCTTCAACGCCGGCGACGAAATCGAGTTTGTGCACTCGGATTCACTCGCGACTTATGGACCTAACCGGGTGACGGCGGCAACTCTGCTCAATCCGTTCGAAATCCTGCTCACGCTTGAAAATCCGGTCCCGGACGAGTTCCGGGAGAATGACGTGTTGGAGAACGTGACCTGGACCCCGGAAGTGGAAATCCGCGGCTGCAAGGTCTCGCGCATCCCCACCCGTGGCTTCCTGATCACCACCCGGCGCCCGGTGGTGGTTGAGAACAATGAATTTCTCGGCACTAACATGAGCGCCATCCTGTTGGAGGACGACGCCCAGGGTTGGTATGAGTCGGGCTGCGTGCGTGACATGGCCATCCGCGGGAACCGCTTCATCCGCTGCGGTGAACCGGTCGTCCACATCAATCCCCGGAACACCGTTGCTAACAATTCGGTCCACCGGAACATCCGCATCGAGAACAACGAGTTTGTCCTCCGCGGTGTGTCCGCCGTGAAGGCCGGGAGCACCAGCGGACTGCGCGTCGCCGGCAACACGGTCCGCTCGGCCACGGAGTCGGACGACACCCGGTCCATACTGACCCATGACTGCGGCGACGTGCGGATGGAGAAAAACCTCTATCTGCCGCTGTCGGAATAAATCATTACTGCGCGGCAGCTGCCCGTCCGGCCGGACGCCGGTGTTCGTTGATCTCCGCCTCGCGCTTTGCAGCTTCGGCCAGCAACTTGCTGACGACGTCGGGATGTGCGGCGGCGACGTCCTTGGATTCGCCCGGATCGCTTGCGAGATCGTAGAGCGCGGGCGGGCGCTTCCCGGTGGCCGCCTTGTCCGGTTTTCCACCGCCCGCGGTGACTGCCGGCGCGCTAAGAAAAAGTTTCCAGTTTCCCTGGCGGATGGCGACCAGGTCGTTGCCGCTGATTTTGGCGCGACCAAAATACAAATGAGTGTCGCGCACCGGGCCGGCCTTGGGATCGAACATCAGGGAGGTGAAATCCCGACCGTCGATCAGCCTGTCTTGTGGTG
>JAIFNK010000020.1 GCA_020047775.1 Akkermansia sp.
CCCGTTTAAGATAGCTCTGGACGGAACATTCGACTCCGACTTCTACGACGGCAAGGCGGTCATCCTGAAGCTGGACAACAGCGTCACCTCGCTGCCGATCGTGAAGACCACGGGCAACGTCAAGATCAACGGCAAGAACATGCTTGAAACCGGTGCTGAAACGGTTTGGGGCGACACTACCGTCGTTCCTACATGGTCCTATCCGAACCCTAAGTCCTAAGTAATATTCCGCGATATTTCGCCCAACCGACCGGGAAGCCCATCGTGGCTTCCCGGTTTTTTTATGCCGCCACGGTGCGACATTCCCATGGCTCCGGAGTCCGCTCCGGTGCAGGTCCGGCCACCCCGGTGAGATTGAGTGATTCATGATCCCATGGAGACCACTTCACGGTTAATTCTAGCACCCATTGATCTTCCAGCAACTTCCAGGTCATGCTCAGATTGCAGCCCGATCCAGAATGCAGCAGAATTACCGAAAAACTTTGCCAGGCGCAATGCCGTCTCGGCAGACAAGCTTCTCCTGCACTTCGTGATTTCAGTAAGTCGATTGCCTGGTGGAACCTGAAGATCCTCAATAATACGCGCCTGATTGATCATGCGCAACTTGCGCCGGGCTCGCTCCTGGATATCCCCAGATAAGCCACGAACTCGCAAGCCTCGGTAAATACTCTCTGTCGCAGAATCGCCGAAACTCTCGATCACCCGTGGAAAATACCGCGTCAGACTATTACGTCGAACGTAATTACGCGTCGCGAAGCGCTTGTTTCGCCCAACGTCAAAAGGCATCCACCCGCCAACCGAAGCCTAGATCGAGGGCTTCCATATTGAAACCAAGCGCGAATGGCGGATTTTCCGATCTTTGGTTGCCAGCGGCAGCTTGAGAAACCGTGCGGTCGCCAAGATCAACCGATCTGCCGGATCCCGATGGAATGTGGTCGGGAGCCGGTTCATTTCAGCGACGACGGCTGGCGTGATCGGCTGGATTTTCACCGTTGCGGGCGATGCCGCGATCCGTAGCCAATCCGTGACAGACCCCTCGACTTCCACGCGCCCCATATCCACAAGAGTGGCAAATTCCCAAAGTGAAATATCGCTGATGACCGGCCGGCTTTCCGGCGGGAGCGCATCCAGGGCATCTCTCTCCGCTTTCCCGAGACCGGGATCGCCAAGCATCCACCAGATCCAGATGTGCGTGTCCAAAACGGGGGCCACAGTCATCTCAGCGCGTCAATTTCTGATTCCCGCAGCGCAGGCTTGAGCGGATCACCCTGATAGCGGCCTTTCCCGCGGAGCGCGAGCCATGGCTGGAATTGTTTTTCCGCGACGACCCGCGCGACCGGCCGGCCACGCTTGGAAATCACGAGATCCTCGCCGGACTGCTGCACTTGATCGAGCAATTGCAGGCACTTCGCTTTAAACTCGGTGGCGGTGATTGTCTTCACATGACCAGTCTAAATGACCAGTCATGAGAGGCAAGAAGGATTTCTTCAAACTCGCCCGTGAAGACGATCCTGCTCGATGAGAATCCGCCCGTGGCCTTGTGCCGAACCCTATCTGGACCAAATCCGCGCCCCCATCCGAAACTCGGTGGTCGGTGATTATATTCAGATCAAGGAGTGATTCGGATGTTTGTTAGCCGGGACGGAAGGCAGGGACAACAAGGTCCCTTCTCCTTATTCCACAAAGCCTCACGCACTCTGCGTCCGCCTTGGAAATCCCCCGGCTTGCCCTCCGCCGCCGGGTCGCTAAGGTCTCGCCGCCCGATGTCTGATTCCTTCGTCCACCTTCACCTCCACACCGAATTCTCCCTGCTCGACGGCATGATCCGCATCAAGGATCTCGCCAAACGCGCCAAGGAACTCGGCATGCCGGCAGTGGCGATGACCGACCACGGCAACCTCTACGGCGCGATCAAATTTTACCAGGAGTGCAACAAAGCCGGGGTGAAACCGATCCTCGGCTGCGAAATCTACCTCGCCCCGGGGAAGATGGAGGACAAGAAGGAGCTCGCCGGCCGCAAGCGCGCCACCCACATGACGCTGCTCGCCGAAAACAACGAGGGCTGGAACAATCTCAGCAAACTCGTCTCCAAGGGAAATCTCGAAGGCCTCTACTACGGCAAACCCCGCGTGGACCGCGAGACGCTGCGCGAGTTTTCCAAGGGCATCATCTGCCTCACCGGCTGCATTTCCGGCCCGGTCAACGAATGGCTGCGCGCCGGCGACGAGGAAAAAGCCCGCGAGACGCTTGTCGAAATCGTCGAGATTTACGGCAAGGAAAACACCTACGTCGAGATCCACAACCACGGCCTCGAACCACAGCGGCTCGTCACCCCTTCCCTGCTCAAATTCGCCCGGGAAATGGACCTCAAGGTGGTCGCCGCGAACGACGTGCATTTCCTCAACAAGTTCGACCACGAGGCGCACGACGTGATGATCTGCATCGGCACCGGGCATTTGGTGATCGACGAAAACCGGATGCACTACACGCCGGAAGTCTATTTCAAGACCGCCGAACAAATGCGCGAGATTTTCGCCGACGTGCCAGGTGCCTGCGACGCCACCTTGGAAATCGCCGGGCGCTGCAACGTCTCGATCAAGCTCGATTCCACCAGCTCGGAGAAATACCCGCAGTTCGGCACGCCCGATGGCAGCCCGCGCGAGGAATACCTGATGAAGGTCTGCCGCGACGGTCTCGTAAAACGCTACGGCGAGGAAAAAGCCGCGTCCGAGGAAATCGCCGACCGCCTGAAATACGAGGTCGATACGATCAACCAGTTAGGATTCGCTTCCTACTTCCTCATCACCGCGGACTTCATCCAGTGGGCGCGCAACAACGACATCCCGGTCGGCCCCGGCCGGGGATCCGCGGCGGGCTCGCTGGCGTCGTACGCCATGGGCATCACCGACATTTGCCCGATGCGCTTCGGCCTGTTGTTCGAACGTTTCCTCAACCCGGAACGCGTCAGCCCGCCCGACGTCGATATCGACTTCTGCCAGAGCCGCCGCGTGGAAGTCATCGACTACGTGCGGAAAAAATACGGTGAGCGCAGCGTTTCCCACATCATTACCTACGGCAAGTTAGGCGCGAAGAGCGTGCTGCGCGACGTCTGCCGCGTGATGGGGATTTCCTTCGGCGAGGGCGACCGCATCGCCAAAATGATCGAGGCGAAACCCGACATCAAACTCAAGGATGAGTATGAATCGAAGCCCGAGCTGAAGGAACTCATCGAAAGCAGTACCACCTATCAGCAGCTCTGGAGCTACGCCACCAAGCTCGAAGGTCTCGCCCGCAACGTCGGTGTGCACGCCGCCGGTGTCGTGATCGGCGACCGCCCGCTCGACGAGCACGTCCCGCTCACCCGCGGAAATGAAGGGGAAGTCGTCACCCAGTATGACATGAAGGCCATCACCGACGTGGGCCTTCTGAAAATGGACTTCCTCGGGTTGAAAAACCTCACCGTCATCCAGGAAGCCGTGCAGCAAATCCGCAAGCACACGCCGGATTTCGCGATTGAGACCGTTTCGCTGGAGGACTGGAAAACCTTCGAGCTCCTCAACCGCGGCGAGACGATGGGCGTGTTCCAGTTGGAATCCGGCGGCATGGTCGAAACCTGCCGCAAGTATGCCATCGAGAAAATCGACGACATCATCGACCTTCTGGCCGTCTATCGCCCGGGTGCCATGCAGTTCATCGACCAGATGCTGGACGTGAAAAAAGGCCGCACCCGCGCGATGTACGAGCATCCGCTGTTGGAAAAAGTCTGCGGTGACACCTTCGGCGTCATGATCTACCAGGAACAGGTCCAGAACGCCGCCAAGGTGCTCGCCGGTTACTCGCTCGGTGGTGCCGACCTTCTCCGCCGCGCGATGGGAAAAAAGGATCCCGTCGAGATGGAAAAACAGCGCGCGAAATTCGTCGAAGGCGCGGAGGCGACCAACAACATCGGCAAAAAACTCGCCGACCAGATCTTCGACAAGATCGCGATGTTCGCCGGTTACGGTTTCAACAAATCCCACTCCGCCTGTTACGGCCACATTTCCTACTGGACCGCCTATCTGAAGGCGAACCACCCGGTCGAGTTCATGGCCGCGCTGCTTTCTAACGAAATTCACAACACCGACAAGATCGGCGTCTTCGTTTCCGAGTGCCACCGCATGGGATTGGAAATCCTGCCACCCGACCTCAACGCCTCGCAACTCCGCTTCGCACCCGAGGTCACGCCAAACGGCTCGAAGGGCGTTCGCTACGGCCTCGCCGCCATCAAGAACTGCGGCGAGGGAGCCATGGCCATCGCCATCGCCGACCGTCAGAAAAACGGCAGGTTTACCTCGCTCGATGACTTCGCCTCGCGCCTCGACTCCAAGGTCGTCAACAAGCGCATTCTGGAAAACCTCGCCAAAGCCGGCGCGCTCGACTGGACGAAGGAAACCCGCGCCGGCATGTGCGCGCGGCTCGAACAGGTCGTCGCCTCCGCCTCATCCGCGCAGCGTGACCGCGCGTCCGGTCAGGTTTCCATGTTCGATTCCATAGAGTTCTCCGCCCCGGTCGCCACAAAATCGAAGCGCTCCTCGGTGCCCACCGTCGAGGAATGGAGCAAGGACGAGCGCCTCGCCCATGAGAAGGAACTGTTGGGCTTTTATGTCACCGGCCATCCGCTCGACAAATTCCGCAGCGTGATCGATTCGAGCAAATATCGCAAACTCGGCCTCATCGACGATATCGATCTATCCAACGCTCGGGAGCGGTTCCCTTTCGCCGGCATGGTCCGCTCGTTGGATGCGAAGACCACCAAGACAGGCAAGCCTTTCGGGGTGCTCATCCTCGAGGATTTCACCGGCAGCGCGGAAATCATGTTGTGGGGCGAGACCTTCGTCCCCGCCCGCGACGCCGGCCTGTTGGAGCCGGGAAAAATCATCAAACTCAAGGGCAACATCCAGGTGGACGACCGCACCGGCGGCCGCCGCATCACCGGCAACGAGCTTGCAGAACTCAAACCCGGACGCACTGCCGCGAACGGCAAGGGCCCATTGGAACTCCTGCTGTCCACCACCCGCCACAGCGACCGCGACCTCATCGAGATCAAGCTCGCCCTCACCGGGCACCCCGGCCCCACGCCGGTGCTGCTGCATTTCCAAAACAGCGCCGGTCGCCGAGTCACCGTCGCCGCCGGTGACTCGTTCAACGTGAAACGCACCGAGGACTTGGAAGAAGCGCTCGGCCGGTGGCTGGAGGAATAAGCGAATGCTGGCTTGATCGGGTTCAAGATCAGCCGGTCATCATCTCTGGCACACTTGGCAGGATACGGATT
>JAIFNK010000023.1 GCA_020047775.1 Akkermansia sp.
CGGTGAGGAAGGAGCGATTCCGCTGGCTCGCGGCGAATACCACCGGCCCTTCGCCCAGTTTTGGAAACAACTTCGTTTGCCCGAAAAGGCGCTCTCCGGCCTCGTCCGGACGATACAAACTCCACTGCTCCTGCTGGCCGTCCGCGCCGGTGACGATCACCGAGACGCCGCCGAAAAGGAAATCCAATTGCCGCGGTGCGACGCCGTCGAAGGGTTTGAAGGCCTGGCGCTTCGACACCCCGTCCGAGTCCGCGAGGAAATAGTCCACCTCGCCATTCGCGCAGCCGACGAGCACCATCGCGCCGTTAGGCGACGCCTTCGCCAACACCGCCTCGGCGGTGAGCATGGCGGTCACGTCCACTTCCTCGACCAGCGAGAGTTTTCCCTTCCCCACCAGGCCCTTTTTCATCCCGAGGCGCAGGATGGAAACCGACGAACCGGTGCTCTCGCCTCGTTTCGCCACGATCACCCGTCCCGCTCCGGAATCCCCGTAACTGACGGCCGTGACCGGACCCGCGCCGTGGGCGAGAACGAACCACGGCTCTTCGAAAAGCGAGGGCACGACCTGTGATTTCCCGTCCGGAGTGAAGCTCCGCTCGTAATTCACGAGAAACGACCCTACCCGGCCGTCGTCGAGCCCGAGGGCGACCCGCCGATGGACCGTGTCATAGGCCACGGCGGTGATTTTCAATCCCGCAAGGCCGGGCAACGCCAGTTCCTTGCGTTCGCCGTTTTCCACCGCCACGAACACGACTTGATCGCCCCCGGCATAGAAAAACGGCATTTCGCCCCATTCATCGACGCCGAGCACCGCAGGCACCACCGCCGGAGCGACTTGACCTGCGGGCTCCACGGCCGCCGATTTGAACAACGGCACGACTTCCTTGCCGATGAAGTAAAAGATCCCGAAGACTGCGATGATCACGCTGATGCCTCCGAACCGGATCGCCCCGCCCATGAAGCGGTCGAACCACAAAGTGGCTCGTGAGACTTCGAAGCGTTTGGGGTCTGGAGATTTAAAATGATCCGGCATCAGCGAGGGTCGAAGTCAGGCGCGCCAACAGAAGTTAAATCCGAATCACTTGGCAAGCGATTCGACGACTTCCGCCGCGACTTCCGCCGGCATCGGGAAATAACCGTCCTTTTCGACGATCGTCTGACCTTCCTTGGCGAGCACGAACTTGAGGAACTCCAGCGTGAGCTTATCCAGCGGCTGGCCCGGCTTTTTGTTCACGTAAACCACGAGGAAGCGGGCGAGCGGATAATTTCCGTCAAGCGCGTTGGCGTAGTTGGCATCGTAGAATTTCCCGTCGTCGCCGGCGATTGGCAGGGCACGCACGCCCGAGGTTTTGTAACCGATGCCTGAATAACCGATGGCGTAGGGATCCGCGCCGATGCCTTGGACGACGGCGGACGAGCCTGGCTGCTCTTTCACCGTGGGCTTGAAGTCACCCTTGGAGAGTGCGTGCTCTTGGAAAAACCCGTAAGTGCCGGAGGCGGAATTCCGTCCGAAGAGCGATATCGCACGGCCCTTCCAAGCGTCGAGGCCGAGCTGGCCCCAGTCGCTGATGTCCTCGCCGCCCTTTTTGCGGGTCTTCGAGAAAATCGCGTCCACTTGCTTCATCGTCGCGCCCTTGAGCGGATTATCCTTCTGCACGAAGACGGCGAGCGCGTCGATGGCCACCTTCACTTCGGTCGGCTTGTAACCGTATTTTTTCTCGAAAGCGTCGATTTCCTCGGCCTTCATCAGGCGGCTCATCGGTCCGAGCTGGGCGGTGCCCTCGATCAAGGCCGGCGGCGCGGTCGAGGAGCCTTTGCCCTCGATCTGCACGTTCACGTTCGGATACGCCTTCTTGAATCCTTCCGCCCACAGGGTCATCAGGTTGTTCAGGGTGTCCGAGCCGATGGAGTTCAAATTCCCGGAAACTCCGCTGATCGCCTTGTAGGCAGGCAGCGCCGGATCAATGTGGGATTCTTCAGCGAAAGTGGCAGAGACCAAGCCTAACACGAGTAGAAGCGAGTTGGTAGTAATTTTCATAGGTTAATGGGGTCGATGTTTTTCAAATGGAGAGGGTCATTTCGAACGGGCCCGCACGACATCCGATATGTGACGATCTCGTCACACGGCGCGTCCGGGGCCCGGGGGGATTACCAGCTGAGGCGAAGTCCGGTGGTCCAGGCAAGACCGTCGAAGTCGCCGCCGTCGTTGGCGTCATCACGCATCGAGGCGTATTGGAGACCGGTCTGCACCTTGAGCTTGTGGCCGTAGATGTAGTAGTTCAGGCCGAGATAAACCTCCTGAAATTGGTCGCCCTTGTTGCCGCGCATCGGCTCGGTTTCATAGCGGCCGAAGCGAACGCCGTTGTCCCCGTCGCTCTCGATGAAGGTGTAGCGGAAGACGGCCTGGAGCTTGTCGGTAATGTTGTAATAAGGCATCACGGACATTCCCCAAGTGCTCTGCTGGCTGCCGAATCCATCGCCGGCGGAAAGATCACCGCGGACGCCGAAAGCGTCCTTTTCATAGGAGAAATTAAGCGAAACCAGGCTGCCGAACGAGCGGTTGGTGAACAACGACGGACTCGACGGAGTGTCTTCGTTGTAGACATAGTCGAGCGCCAGCGTGGCCTCTTTCGCGTCCATCATTCCGGAAAAATCATAGCCCACGGACGCGAGCCACGAGGTGCCGGCATTGAAGTTTCCGAACTCGCCGTCTTCCTCACCCTGCGTGAAAACCCCGGCGGTGTAGAGCCAATTGTCCTTCTTCCCGCCGACGCTGATGCCCGGAAGGTACTCGTTCGTGAACCAAAAATTGTTCGTAAGGTTGCTGCGGTCGATCGCCAACAGTTCCTTGGAGGACGTTTTCCCATCAAGCGTGAATCCCATCCCGTGCTTGCCGATCTTGATGCCAAACTCGTCGCAAGGCTCCCAAGCGATGTAGGCATCGGTCAGACGTTGATAGAGCGGATCCTGATCCGGATCGAAATCCGCCTCAATGTGGGCGGTGAAATCCTTGAAAAAAGTGGCCTTGAAACCGGCGCGCAGGCGGCGGGTGTTGAATTCATCGTAATCCAGATCATCGTCGATGGTCCCGGACTTGGGGGGCGCACCCTCGCCGTCGATCAGCGCGTAGTCGAACTGGGCGCGGCCGGTGAAGGCGAGTTTCTGAATGTAGGGATTCGAGGAATCCTTGTAGAGCACGGCGGCATCGAACAGGGATTTGAAGGCATCCGGCGAGCTGCCCGCCTCTTCGGCGCGGGTGATGGCCATTAGGCAAAGTGACGACATCGTCACTGATGCGGCGATTCGGGTATTCTTGTGCATGTTTCTAAGAATGAGTGATTTGTGGGATATTTCGCATCACTTTGCGGACGCGATGTGAAGAAATTGTCACAATTCACCGACCCGAATAGAACACTTGTGTGACGAAAATGTCACTTTTTGTCACATTCGGAAATTTTCGCCCTCGGGAAAGACCGCCGGTCGAGCGACTGGGGCTTCAGTTTTTGAAGCGTTCGAAATGAGATCGCCCGCTGGATTCCGGGGGGCTGGCAGGGCGCGCTGGCACTGCCGATGGTCGGGTGGCGCCCGAAATTGACGGTGGTTTGGGAAGTCGTCATCACCCTGAGCATGCTCGTTCTGACTTGGGGCATGTATAAATCCACGATCAAAGCCTTCAAGCTGCTCAAGGACATGGAAGCGACGATGAAGGGGGATGTAATATGTCGGCTCGCTGATTTGTGAATTTCGCGGAGCGAAATGGAGCGCTGACTTCAGTCGGCCCGGCCAATGAATCGCACGATCTGGCATAGAACGGGCCGGCTAAAGAGGCTGTCGGGAAATGGCAGGGACCGGTCTCCGCACCGGTCCTGCGAATGGGTGGCGAATGAATCCGCCCATGAAAGGCTCGGTAGTCTGCCCATGGACGGTCATTCACTACCCATTCGCGCGGACCGCCCGGAGGTCGATCCCTGCCTTCGGGGACTTTTCCGACAGCCTCTAAAGCCAGCGCTCCGATTGAAAGTCATCTGTCATTTCCCAAATCATCATGCGCGTCAGTATGCAGCGAGCAGAGATGCTCCAGCCACGTCTATCGTTTCGCAGGTGCCTCGATGATCCCTTCCGCCGTTTCCTGCTTGAGGCGGAGCTGGCCGCAGGCGGCGTCGATGTCGTGGCCATTTTTTCGAGGCGCAGGTTCGCGGTGACGTCGGCGGTTTGCAGGCTGTCGCGGATGGCACAGCCATGGATGCCAGGTTTGAAACAAGCAAAATACGCGGAGTCTGCCGCGCGGCATGCGAAGCGAAGAATGCGATTCCCGGGTCAAATGCATCGGCGGTCGTAAGGTGTCGCATTCGCCATCAGACTGAGTCTCCCGATGAAGCGTATCCCTCATCCCCCATTCCAATTATGAACGCCACTATTTGCGATCTTCAAGCGATTCCCTCTCGAAAAACCCCGGCTCATCAGCGTCTCCGGCTGGCCATCATTGCTTGGGTGCTGCCCCTGATGCTGCTGATATCGTCGGCGGTGCAAGCCGATCAATCCGGCGATTTTACGTTCACGTCCGATGGTACCTCGGTCACCATCACCGGATACACCGGGTCCGGGGGCGCGGTGATCATCCCCAGCACGATCAACGGCCTGCCGGTCACCAGTATCGGGACCAATGCGTTCTTTTTTATATCCAGTCTGACGAGCGTGACGATTCCCGACAGTGTCACCAGCATTGGGCATCAGGCATTCTTTTTCTGCGACGGTTTGACGAGCGTGACGATTCCCGGCAGTGTCACAAGCATCGGTAGTGCCGCATTCGGTGCTTGCGGCGGCCTGATAAACATCGGCGTAGACCCTCTCAATGCTGCCTACAGCAGTTTGGGAGGGGTGCTTTTCAACAAGAGTCAGACCACTCTGGATCAGTTTCCAGGAGGCAAGACCGGAAGTTACTCGATTCCCAACGGCGTTACTAAAATTGGGGAACTAGCGTTCTCCGATTGCAGCGGCCTGACCAGCGTAACGATTCCCGACAGCGTCCTCAGTATTGAAAATTATGTGTTCCATCGTTGTCTGAAGCTGACGAGTGTGTGGGTTCCCGGCAGTGTTACCAGCATTGGAAGTGCCGCATTCGGAGCTTGCAGCTCTCTGACAAACATTGGTGTGGACCCGCTCAATGCTGCCTATAGCAGTTTGGATGGAAGCTTGTTCGACAAAAGCCAGACCAACCTCATGCAATGTCCTGCGGGCAAGACCGGAATCTACACCATCCCAAGCAGCGTCACAGGCATTAGGGACTGGGCGTTCATCTCCTGTAGCGGACTAACGGAGGTGTCGATTCCGAATACGGTTGTTGTTGTTGGGGATGGGGCGTTTTATGGCTGCACCGGACTGACGAGTGTGATAGTTCCCAGCAGCGTCACCAGTATCGGGAACGAGGCGTTTCATTCCTGCGCTGGGCTGACGAGTGTGATGATTCTCAATGGCGTCACCGGTATCGGGGACTCCGCGTTCGATTCCTGCACCGCTCTGACGAACGTGACAATTCCAGACAGCGTCACCAGCATCGGGGACTCCGCCTTCCATTACTGCACCGGACTGACGGGTGTGACGATTCCCAACGGTGTCACCAGTATCGGGCAATCAACGTTTTCTGCCTGCCGCAGCCTGGCAAATGTGACGATTCCCGGCAATGTCACGAGCATCGGGACATCTGCGTTCTCGGGTTGCACTAGCCTAACGAACGTGACGATTCCAGACAGCGTCACCAGCATGGGAGACTCCGCGTTTTCTGGCTGCACCGGACTGACGAGTTTGACGATTCCGAACAGCATAACCAGCATCGGGGACGGGGTGTTTGGCTATTGCTCCGGACTGACGAGCGTGACGATGCCCGACAGTGTCACGAGCATCGGAGACTACGCGTTCGCTGACTGTGGCATTCTGACGAGTGTGACGATTCCGGACAGCGTTACCAGCATCGGTGACTATGCGTTTGCCATTCTTCACCCATATTACGGCAGCGGGCTTTCCAGCGTGGTGATACCCAATAGTGTCAACAGCATCGGAAGGGCCGCATTTGGAAAATACAGCAGTCCGGTCATCGTTGTTCATCCGCTCAATCCTTCCTTCAGCAGTGTCGATGGAGTTCTTTTCAACAAAAATCAAACCACACTGGTCCAGTTTCCAGCGGACTGGACGGGAAACTACGCAATTCCAGACAGCGTCACCAACATCGGCGACTCTGCATTCGAAAACCGCGAACGCCTGTCCGGCGTGACGATTCCGGACAGCGTCGCAACCATAGGGGATTTGGCGTTCGCCGGCTGTTACGATCTGACCGGCGTTACAATTCCCAGCGGCGTCACCAGCGTCGGAGGTGGCGCCTTCGCCGGTTGCTGGGGACTGACCAGTATGACGATTCCCGATAGTGTCACCAGCATCGGGGGCTGGGCGTTCTCTGGTTGCTGGAGTCTTACCAGCGTGACGATTCCGAACAGCGTCACCAGCATCGGAGAACGTATGTTTTCCGGGTGCAACGGCCTGACGAGTGTGACGATTCCCGATAGCGTCACCAGCATCGGAGACGAGGCTTTCGCTGATTGCTGGAGCCTGGGTAGAGTGATAATTCCCTCCTCGGTAACCCGCATTGGGGACGAAGCGTTCGCGATCCTTGATCCGATGCGCCGCGGAAGCGGGCTTTCCAGCGTAACGATCCCCTCCTCGGTTACGAGCATCGGAAACCGAGCGTTCTCTGGGAGCGGTCTGATGAGCGTGACGATCCCCGATTCCGTGACTGCCATCGGGGAAAATGTATTCTCAGAATGCATCCGGCTAACGAGTGTGACGATTCCCAATGGCGTCACCAGCATCGGACGTTGGGCCTTTCGCAGTTGCAGCGCACTGACCAGTGTGACAATTCCCTTCTCGGTGACCAGCATCGGGGAAGGGGCGTTCTCATCGAGCGGTCTGACGAGCGTGACAATTCCCTCCTCGGTGACCAGCATCGGGAGAGAGTTGTTCTTCCAATGCAGCGACCTGACCAGCGTGACGATTCCCGCCACGGTGACCAGCATCGGAGACGCGGCTTTCGGTGCGAGCGGCCTGACCAGTGTGACGATTCCCTCCTCAGTGACCAGCATCGGCGTCGCGGCGTTCGCCGAGAGCGGTCTGTTCAGCGTGACGATTCCCTCCTCGTTGATGGGTATCGGCTATAACGCATTTGGTGGGTGCCAAGAACTGAAAAACATTGCAGTGGACCCTCTCAATGTTGCCTACAGCAGTTTGGATGGGGTCCTCTTCAACAAGGCCCAGACCTCGTTCCTCCAGTTTCCTGCAGGCAAGAAGGGAAGCTATCAAATACCCAGCAGCGTCACCACCATTGGGGATTCCGCATTCAACTCTTGCAGTGGGCTGGCCAGCGTGACGATTCCCTCATCGGTGACCATCATCGGAGCCGTAGCCTTCTCCGGTTGCACTGGGCTGACCAGCATGACGATCCCGACCTCGGTGACCAGCATTGGAGACTATGCGCTCTCCAATTGCAGCGGACTGACCAGCGTGACGATCCCCTCTTCGGTGACCAGCATCGGTCAATGGGCGTTCTATTCGAGCGGACTGATCAGCGTGACAATCCCCGCAAGCGTCACTAGCATCGGAGAATACGCCTTCAGTTACTGCCGTGTCCTCCGAATTGCGCGTTTTATGGGCAGCGCCCCGGCCATGGGCGGCAGTGTGTTTGGCAGCGTCGGCCCTGGATTCAGGGTGTATTTCGTCAGAGGCAGCGCAGGCTTTTCCACGCCAACTTGGAATGGCTATCCATCATCCATCATGTCGGGCTCCATCCCTACCGTGATCTCCCCTACATTCTCCAGCGTCGGCGAGTCGTCTGCCAGACTCGGTGGCAATGTGACCAGCAGTGGCGGTGGGCAAATCGCCCTGCGTGGTGTCGTCTTTGCTCCGGCGGCGCTCAACAGCAACCCGGAGCTTGGCGGCATCGGTACGAACTTGGCAACTGGCTCGGGAACCACGGGTAGTTTCACAGTGAACGCCACCGGCCTCACGCCAGGAACCGAATATGCTTTCAAGGCATTCGCGATCAACGGAGTAGGTAACGGCTACAGTGCCACCCGCACATTCACCACGGTGCAGCCATTCACCTACAGTATTTCCGGCGGCACCGTTACGATTACCGGCTACACCGGTTCTGGTGGCGCGGTCGCCATCCCCGGCATGATCGGCGGAATGCCGGTCAGCAGCATCGGGGACAATGCGTTCTTTGGGAAATCCAGCCTGACGAGCATGTGGATTCCCAACGGCGTCACCAGCATTGGGGAGTACGCGTTCACAAACTGCAGCGGGCTGACGAGCGTTTCCATACCCGACAGCGTCACCAGCATCGGGGATTCCGCATTCTTGACGTGCTCCGGTCTGACGAGCATGACAATCCCTGACAGTGTTACCAGCATTGGGGCTCAGGCATTCTTTTTCTGCGACGGACTGACGAGTGTGACGATTCCAAAGAACGTCACCAGCATCGGGGCTGCGGCGTTTGGTGCTTGCGGCGGTCTGACGAACATCGGAGTGGACCCTCTCAACGCAGTTTACAGCAGTCTGGATGGAATCCTGTTCAGCAAGAGCCAGACCACGCTCCTCCAATTCCCTGCGGGTAAAAGCGGAAGCTACACCATCCCCAGCGGCGTCACCAGTATCGGGAGCGACGCGTTTGTTTTTTGCACGGGACTCACAAGCATCACAATTCCCAACAGCGTCAACAGTATTGGAGGCGGGGCTTTCCAATCCTGCACTGGTTTGACGAGCGTCACGATCCCGAACAGCGTAACCAGCATCGAGACTTATGCGTTCTATTCCTGCACCGGCCTGACGAGTGTGACGATTCCGGCGAGTGTCACCAGCATCGGGGATTCTGCGTTCAATGGTTGCAGCGGGTTGGCAGATGTCCGTTTCATGGGCAATGCTCCTTCGATGGGATCGGATGTGTTTGGCGGGACCAACAGCGGATTCACAGTGTATTTCCCAATTGGCAGCATGGGATTCACCTCGCCCACTTGGATGGGCTACCAGACAGCCATGGTTGCGGGGCCTCCCATCGTCACTACCCCCACCGTCGCCAATGTTACCTACACGACAGCCACACTCGGTGGCAACGTGACCGGTGATGGCGGCTACCCGATCACGACGCGCGGTGTGGTCTATGCACCCACATCCATCAATAGCAACCTGCAGATTGGAGGCGTAGGTGTCACCAACCTGGCCGATACAGGCACCACCGGTGTCTTCACGGTAAATGCCAGCGACCTCATGCCGGGCACGACCTACTCATTCGCAGTCTATGCGACCAACAGCGCAGGTGTCGGCTACAGTGTCATCCGAAACTTTACCACGCTGTCGTTGCCATTCACGTACAGTATTTCCGGAGGCACCGTTTCGATCACCGGCTACACCGGTTCCGGGGGAGCGGTCGTCATCCCCGGCACGATCAGCGGACTGTCTGTCACCAGCATCGGGGACAATGCTTTCGCTGATTGCAAGGACCTGACTGGCGTGACTATTCCCGACAGCGTTATCAACATCGGAGACGATGCGTTCCGGGGCTGCTCCGGACTGACGAGCGTTTCCCTCCCCAACAGCGTCATCAGCATTGGGGAATACGCGTTCTCTTATTGCGAGGGCCTGACGAGCGTGATGATTCCCGCCAGCGTCACCAGCATCGGAGCCGGGGCGTTCCAATCTTGCTTCGGCCTGATGAACATCGGTGTGGATTCCCTCAATGCCGCCTACAGCAGTCTGGATGGGATTCTCTTCAATAAGAGCCAGACCCAGCTCCTCCGGTTCCCTGTGGGGAAAACCGGAAACTACGTTATCCCCGGCAGCGTTACCAGCATCGGGGACGATGCGTTCTCCGGTTGCCCTGGCCTGACGGGCGTTACGATTCCAGACAGCGTCACCAGCATCGGGATCGGCGCGTTCAGCTTCAGCTCAGGTCTGACGAGCGTGACGATTCCGGACAGCGTCACCAGCATTGGCGACCTTGCGTTCCATTTTTGCGAAGGCCTGACGAGCGTGACGATTCCCGGCAGCGTCACCAGCATCGGTTACGTTGCATTCGGTGCATGCGGAACCCTGACAAACATTGAGGTGGATCCTCTGAATGTCGCCTATAGCAGTCTGGATGGGATTCTCTTCAACAAGAGCCAGACTACGCTCCTCCAGTTCCCGGCGGGTAAGAGCGGAAACTACACCATTCCCAGCAGCGTCACCAGCATCGGGAGCAACGCGTTTGTTTTTTGCTATCGGCTGACGAGCATCACGATTCCCAGCAGCGTCATCAGTATCGGGGACTGGGCGTTCCAAACTTGCACTGGCCTGACGAGCGTGGCGATTCCCAGCAGCGTCACCAGCATCGGTGACTTCGTGTTCGTTTATTGCACCGGGCTGACAAGCGTGACAATTCCCAGCAGCGTCACCAGCATTGGGGAGCTTATGTTCGCAAGTTGCACCGGCCTGACGAGCGTGACGCTTCCCGCGAGTGTCGCCAGCATCGGGGATTCCGCGTTCAATGGTTGCATCGGCCTGACCGGCACAACTTTCCTAGGAAACGCTCCAACAATAGGCTCGGATGTTTTCAGTGGCACCGCCGACGGATTCAAAGTGTATCGCTTCGATGGAGCCACCGGATTCGACTCTCCGCCCTGGGGAGGCTATCCGGTGGTCAACATGGGAGCGCCTACGCCGGTCACCTCCTGGCTGGTGGAGAATTCCTTGCCCTACAACGCGGACCTTCAGGAAGATGGCAACGCAGACGGGGTGAATCTCCTGATGGCCTACGCCCTCAACCTTGATCCGCAGCAGAACCTGAGCGGCAGTATGCCCGAGCCGATCGTCGCGGCGGGGCAAATGAGCCTCGATTTCTATGCGGGAAGCCCCGGTGTGACCTATAGGGTAGAGTCCAGCACGGACTTGCAGAATTGGACATCAGAGGGCGTGACGATTTCCGATCCGGATGAAAACCAGATCCGCACGGCGACGATCGATACCACGGGGGCACACCGTTACATGCGGCTCGTGGTGGTTCATTGAGCAGGGATGGGAAGGAGAATAGCGCGGCAAGTGCTGCCGTGAAAATGCGTCTGGGGATGAGTGAGGACGCGGCAGCTTCGGGTCGGATTCCCGTCACGGTGCGTTCGGGTCATTCCCGCAACGAATCCTCCGCCCGTTTCATGCGCCTGGGAGTTCAACTGCCGACACTGGCCGCGCCGTAACAGTTGCAAGCGCTGCGGCTTGGATCGCAACCCCATCCGGCCTGAGTCTGCTCAAAAATTTGCGGCGGTGGGGGTGATGACACATTCGTCCGCGAGTGGATCATTAGTGGCACATTGCGGCAGCGGGTTGGGCAAGAAGCTGCTTGCGCGAATCCGCCTTGCGGCGCAAATTTTTCCCATGAGCACGATAGAATTGGAACGGGCGGTGCAGGAGCTTCCGGCGGAGGAATTCGCGTCCTTTGCCGCGTGGTTCGAGGAGTATCTTGCCGACCGGTGGGACGAGGAGATGGAGCAGGACATCGCAGCGGGGCGCCTCGGGGGGGTGGCGGCGAAGGCGAAGCAGGATTACAGGGAGGGCCGCTGCACGCCATTGTGAATCAATTGGCGTCGCCCGACTTTTGGTTTCACTACCGGAATCTGCCCGAGGAGATCCAGCGTCTCGCAGACAAGAACTTTGAACTGCTGAAGGCGGATCCGAGGCACTCGTCACTCAGATTGAAAAAGATCGGTGAGTTTTGGACCGCTCGTGTGGGTCTTCGCTACAGGGCAATCGCCAACGAACACGAAGCCGGGTTGATTTGGGTGTGGATCGGTGATCACAAGGATTACGACAGCCTGCTCAAGCGTCGATAATGCACTGAGCGTGGTAGCGGCGTCTCGCCGCAATGTCGTGGGTTGCGCTCATTGCTGCGAGACGCAGCAACCACGGCCATGCACGCACAGCCCGTCATTTTGAATCTTACGCCACACTTGGCACTCTGCGCACGCCTACTTTGCGATGATGATCCCCTCGGCCGTTTCCTGTTTGAGGCGGAGCTGGCCGCAGGCGGCGTCGATGTCGTGGCCTTTTTCGAGGCGCAGGTTGGCGGTGACGCCGGCGTTCTGAAGCACCTGTTGGAAGGCCCGGCAATGGTTGTTGGGCGGGCGTTTCCATTCCAGTCCCTCGACGGTGTTGTAGGGAATGAGATTCACCTTCGCGCCTAACTGCCGGGCGTGGCGGGCGAGGATGGCGGCTTGTTCGAGCGAGTCGTTGACGTCCTGGATGAGGATGTATTCGAGCGTGAGCTTCTGGGTTTTCTTGGTGTTCCAATGATCGAGCGCGGCGAACAGTTCGGCGACCGGCCACTTCTTGTTGATCGGCATGATCTGCTGGCGGACGTCGTCGGTGGCGCCGTGGAGCGAGATGGCGAGGCGGATCTGCTGCGGGTGCTCGGCGAGTTGTTTGATCTGCGGGACGAGGCCGGAGGTGGAAATGGTGAGGTGGCGCGCGCCGAGATGCAGGGTTTTCGGGCCGGTGATCAGGGAAATGGCGGCTAACAGATTGTCGAGATTGGCGAGCGGTTCGCCCATGCCCATGAAGACGAGGGAATCGACGCGTTCGCCGGAGAGTTGCTCGGCGGCGAGGACTTGCCCGGCGATTTCCGCGGCGTCGAGATTGCGGGTGAATCCGGCGAGACCCGAGGCGCAGAACTTGCAGCCGTATGCGCAGCCAACCTGTGAGGAAACACAGAGTGTGCGGCGGTCGGATTTCTCGCCGTAGAGTGCGGGGTTGGCGGGGATGAGCACGCTTTCCACGTAGCGGCCGTCGTGCAGGCGGAAGAGGAACTTGCGGGTGGTGTCGGCGGAGCCCTGGGTGGTGGAATGTTCGAGCGCGGCGAGGCGGAAGGATTCCGCCAGTTTCGTGCGCAGGGCGGCGGGGAGGTTGCTCATCGCGTCGTAGGACGTGACTTTCTTTTTCCACACCCATTCGAGGATCTGGTTGGCGCGGAATGACGGCTCGCCCGCATCCTTCAGCCAGGTGGCGAGGGAGTCGGGGGATTGGCCGGTGAGTGCGGGAAGCGACGGGCTTGAAATGTCGGATTTCAAATTTCGGGATTCAGTAGTTGGAGATCGAGTCCTTCAAACATGTATTGCCGAAGTTAGAATCAAATAACAAGGCCGGCGCGTTTCAGGTTATCCGCCGCGAGGGCGTCTTGTTCGAGTTTGAGGATTTCTTCGGGAGTCATGCGCGAAACCGGCGGGTTGGGTCCACATTCCACCATGGGAAAGCCAAGAACGGGATGTTTGATAATCGTAGGTTTTGGTCTTTCCGGGAGGTTGGATTCAGGAAAAAGACCGCTACGGATCGTATCAGCCATCACGTCCTTGAGTTTTTTCCCTTGGGTCGCGGCACGGATTTTAATCTCACGCATGAGGTCATTCGGTAAGTCCAAGGTCGTTTTTATGGCGGAATATTTCCATAAAGCTGGTTCTATGTCAAACGGGCACTCAGTCCAGTGCCGACCTCAGGTCCGCCGCCGCATTGCGGGCGCTGGCGGGGGGATCGGGGACGAAGGCGAAATCGTCGCTCACGGGCGGGGTGAGGATGGCGTCGGCGACCTCGGTGTTGAGCGTGAGGGTGGCGGGGCGCTGGTGGCGGGCGGTGGTTGCGCTGGCGCGGGCCAGGGCGGCGAGCGCGGCGGGCGGGGCTCCGGTGGATTGCGCGCTGCGCGGGATTTGATCGACCGGCTCCAGATTCGGGATGGTGGCGGATTCCGGGGCGGCTTTGAGTTCCTCGAACCTGCGGGCGGTGGTCAGCACGCGGGTTTCAAAGGAGCCGATGGCGCTGTTATATTGCTCCACGGCATTGCCTAACGAGCGGCCGAGCTTGGAAAAATGGTCGGCGAGTTTGCCGAGGCGCTCGTGGAGCGTGCGGCCTAGCAGGGAAATCTCGCGGGCGTTTTCCGCGATGGATTCCTGACGCCAGCCGTAGCTAACCGCACGCAGCAGGGCGATGAGCGTGGTGGGCGTGGCTAGAATAACGCCTTGGTCCACGCCGCGCTCGATGAGGCCGGGGTCGCTCTGGAGGGCGGCGGAGAAAAACGATTCGCTGGGCAGGAAGAGCACGGTGAACTCCGGCGTCTGGGCGAATTGCGCGGTGTAGTTCTTCGAGGAAAGCTGCTGGATGTGCGTCCTCACCTGGCGGGCGTGGCGGTTCAGCGCTTCCTCGCGGGCGGTGTCTTCGGTGGCTTCGAGCGCGTCGAGGTAACCATCCATCGGCGTCTTGGAATCGACGACGATGATTTTTCCACCGGGCAATCTAACGACGAGGTCGGGGCGGAGTTTTTTACCTTCGTCGGTAGTGGCGCTGTGCTGGATTTCGAAATCGCAGTGCTCCTGCATGCCGGCGAGTTCGACCACGCGGCGGAGCTGCATTTCGCCCCATTGGCCGCGGCCGGTGGGTTGGCGGAGGGCTTTGACGAGCGAGGCGGTCTCGCGCTGGAGGCCGAGCTGGCCTTCGCCGAGGGCGCGGACTTGCTCGCGGAGTTCCGAGTAGGCGCCTTCGCGGGATTTTTCGATTTCGCCGATGCGGAGTTCGAACTTGCCGAGCGACTCGGTGACCGGCGTGATCATCGTCTGGATGGCGATCTTGCGCTTCTCGATCTCGCCCTTGGCCTCTTCGGTCTGGGTGGCGAGCGAGGATTTCGCGAGTTGGAGAAATTGCTCGGAGGACGAGCGCAGGGCGTCGGCGGAGAGCGCCTTGAAGGTATCGGAGAGCTTGATTTCCGCGCGTTCGAGCAGGGCTTGTTTCTCGGCGGCGGCTTTCAGCTCGGTGTCGAGGCGGGCGCGGAGTTCGGTGAGTTGGTTGCGGAAGGTCTGGGCGTCCTGCTCGTTGCGCTCTGCCTCGGCGGCGGAGTGGGCGAGGCGGGCTTCGATTTCCAGCGAGCGACGTTCCTCGGATTTCAGGCGCTCGGCGGCGGCGGCGATTTTCCCGGATGCGGCAAGCCGGGTGAACAGCCAGCCGAAGAAAAGCCCCAGGATCGCGGTGATGATTTCAGGGAGATAGGGGCGGAGTTCTGGAGGAATCATGGTTTTGTCCTTGCGGCTGGCAGCTAGCTCGGTTTCGTATGGGCGCCGCTGATCCCCTTCGTCGTAACGAACGGTTTCGCGATACGCAAACCAAACTCCTCAACTCCCATGGCCCACACACTCCCAGACCTCGGCTACGCCTACGACGCGCTCGAGCCCCACATCGACGCCCGCACGATGGAAATCCATCACTCGAAGCACCACCAAGCCTACATCACCAATCTCAACAACGCGCTCGCCGGCAAGCCCGAGCTCGAAGCGAAGAGCGCCGACGAGCTGATCCGCGATCTCGCAGCCGTCCCCGAGGACATCCGCACCGCGGTCCGCAACAACGGCGGTGGTCACGTGAACCACTCGTTTTTCTGGAAAGTCATCGCTCCCGGTGGCGCCAAGGCACCCTCCGGCGAGCTTGCCGCGGCCATCGACAAGGCGTTCGGCTCGTTCGACGCGTTCAAGGAAGCGTTCGGCAAGGCCGGCATCACCCGCTTCGGCTCCGGCTGGGCGTGGCTCTGCAAAAAGGCCGACGGCTCGCTCGTCGTCTGCTCGTCCGCCAACCAGGACAACCCGGTGATGGGCTCCGACTTCGGCGGCTGCGGCAACACCCCGATCCTCGGCCTCGACGTCTGGGAGCACGCCTATTATCTCAACTATCAGAACCGCCGCCCCGACTACATCGCCGCTTTCTGGAGCCTGGTGAACTGGGACGTGGTCGCCGCGAACTTCGCTGCCTGATATTTTCTTGGAATTCACTCGTGAGCGTCCGTCCCGTTGGGGCGGGCGCGTTTTTCGTTTTACCTGCTGGCGCAAACGGGTGTTAAAAGGTGGCTGTGAATTCACCCGATCACCCGAAGTTGCCGCAGGTCGAGGAGCCGATCTCGGAGAAGGAAATCGTCGAGCAGGAAATCTTCGAGCTGGAGCTCCCGGACCGGACGCTGCTGTCCGGTGCCCGCTCGCGGATCCGCGACCTAACGACGTTGTTCCGGGTAGCCAAGGATTTGCTGGTCGGCTTCCGGGCGCTGCATTTTGCCGGGCCATGCGTGACGATTTTCGGCTCAGCCAGGACCGAGCGGGGGACGGTCTATTATGAGATGGCGCGTAAAATGGGCGCGGCCTGCGCGAAACTTGGTTTCACCGTGGTCACCGGCGGCGGCCCGGGCATCATGCAGGCGGGAAACCAGGGCGCGTTCGAAGCGGGCGGCCGCTCGCTGGGGGTAAATATCGAGCTGCCCTTCGAGCAGGCGATCAACCGCTACGTCCAGCGGTCGGTGACGATGCGCTACTTTTTCACCCGCAAGGTGGTGTTGGTGAAGTATTCGTATGCCTTCATCATCCTGCCCGGCGGCGCTGGGACGCTGGACGAAATGTTCGAGACGATGACGCTGATCCAGACGGGGAAACTGAAAATTTTCCCGATCATCCTGATGGGGAAAGACTACTGGCAGCCGCTGATGGATTTCGTCTACCGCATGGCTGAGGAAGGGACGATCAGCCCGGACGATCCCGAACTGATCTTCTTCACCGACGACGTGGAGGAGGCCGCGGCCCATCTCCAACGGCACGCGGTGCGGCAGTTCGGGCTGCACCGGAAGCGGGTGCCCAAGGCGATCAAGCTCTTCGGCGAAAAAGGCCTGTGACACAGGCATTCCTGCCTGTTCGTCGGACTTCGGGTGTTGATGAAAGAACAGTCAGGAATGCCTGTGTCACGGTTTGGTTAGGAAGAACCCGCGCTGTTTGTCGGAGATCGGCATTTCAAGTTTCTCCATCACCGCGAGCATGTCTTCCCAGAGTTGGCGCTTGGTCGAGCTGACGGCAGTCGTCTGAAGGAGGGTGCTGGGGTGGAAGGTGACGCGCACCGGCGTGCCTTCGAAGGCGTGCCATGCCTCGCGCATCATGGCCACGGCATCGTCGAGCCCGAGCAGGCCCGCCGCCGCCGTCTCGCCGAACGCGATGATGCAGGCGGGTTTCACGATGCCGATTTCCGCGCGGATGAAGGGCAGGCAGGCGGCCATTTCCTCGGGCGTCGACTTGCGATTGTTCGTCGCTTGGCGCGGCGTGGCGGGGCGGAATTTAACGATGTAGGAAATGTAAACTTCCTCGCGGGTGATGCCCATCGCCTTGAGAATGCCGTCGAGTTTCAGGCCCGCGTCGCCGGCGAAGGGGGTTCCCTCGCGTTCTTCATGATAGCCGGGCGCCTCACCCACCAGCATCAGCCGCGCCTCGGGATTTCCGGAGGCGAAAACCATCGTCTCGCGCAGCGAACCCAGGTTCTTCGCCGGTGCCCACGTCTCCGCCTGGCGGCGCAGCGAATCGAGTTGCCCGGCCCGCGTGGAGCCGCTGACTTCGAGCACTGCCGCGACGGCTTGGGGTTCCGGCTCCGGGGCTGGCATCGTGATCCGGGCGGTCGGTGCGGGTTCCCGTGCCGGTCCCAGTGCCGGCGAGGGTGGGGCTCCTCCGTTTTTTACAAGGTTGAAAAGGCCTCGTAATCCGTCACGCGCCCCGTCGTCCAAGTGGACATGGGTCACCCCGCGGGCTTGCTCGGTTGCGAGAAATTCCAGGAGAACATCGACGGGGCGGATCACCCGGCGAAGCTAGCGGGATGCGGTCCGGCATGCAACCGTTGATCAGGTTTTTGAAATCCTTGGAGCCGCGCCCATCCGGTCAGCATGGGCTTCTCCTTGCTCCGGGGCCGGAATTGGGCCATCGT
>JAIFNK010000046.1 GCA_020047775.1 Akkermansia sp.
CGTGTTGACCGCCACCGGCACGGATCGATCTGTCGCGGTATTGTCGCCAAGTCGGCCGTAGGTGTTGTTGCCCCATGCGGCTACGGTGCCGTCCGCGCAGAGAGCCAGACTGTGGGAGTCGCCCGTCGCCACCGACAGCACCGTTTTGCCGGAGAGCGCCGAGGCACCTGCGGCCTTGTTGACCGCCACCGGCACGGAGCGATTCTCCGTAGTGCTGTCGCCAACCTCGCCGTTGGCGTTGTAACCCCAAGCGAAGGCCCGGTTATTGGCCCAGACGAGCACGAGGTCATTGCCGCTGCCGCCGTAGTAGTCGGCCACGAATTCGTAAGTGATCCCGACGTATGGCAACGCCACTCTCTGCCCCTGGGCAAGGTTGTCGAAGGTGCCGTTGATGAAGCCGGTCCCCGTGTTGCGAACCACCATCAAGTCGATGCCCGTGGTCGGCGCATGGTTGAGCGCGAAATTCACCGTGCTGCCCGTAGGTGTGAACCCGTTGGTGGTCAGCGGCACATCGTCGCTTGCAGCGTAGGTGGCGTTCAGCATGCCGGTTCCGGTTCCCAAGACGGCGAAGTTATAAGGATTCTCATCCGGGTCATTGCTGGCGATGGTTAGCGTGGCGGTGCGCTGCCAGGCGGCACCGGGAGTGAAGGTGACTTGGAAGGTCGTGCTGCCGCCTGCAGCCACTGGAGAAATGGGTTGGCTTGTCACCGTGAAATCTACAGCATGAGCACCGCTTACCACCACCTTGGGCGTGCCAGTCAGGCTAAGGGGTTGAGTTCCTGTGTTCTGGACCGTGAAGGTCCGCGTGACCGAGTCACCGATCAGAGTCGAGCCGAAGTCCGTGTGGTTCGCGGTGTCGGGCGTGGTGCCGCCAGCAGGGATGGGCACCCCGTTGCCTGTGAGGTTGACATCGGGGCCGCAAGGCACAGCCGCGAGTGCAAGGGTGTGCGCGGTGATCGGTCCGCTCCTGATCCGAGTGAAACGCTCTCCGCCGGCAAGCGGCATGGTGTTGACCGCCACCGGCACCGAACGCATGGTCGTGGTGCCGTCGCCTAGCCGACCGGAGGAGTTGGAGCCCCAAGCGGCCACGGTGCCGTCCGAGCAAAGGGCCAGACTATGAGATTCACCCGCAGCTACCGCCACCACCGTTTTGCCGGAGATTACCGAAACACCTGCAGTCGTGTTGACCGCCACCGGCACGGAACGACTGGTTTGGGTTCCACCACCAAGCTCGCCAGAGCCGTTGGAACCCCATGCCGCCACGGTGCCGTCCGAGCAAAGCGCCAGATTGTGGAAATCACCCGCTGCCACCGTCATCACCGTCTTGCCCGAGAGTGCCGAAATTCCTGCGGCCGTGTTAACCACCACCGGCACGGGACGGTTGGTCGTGGTGTTGTCACCAAGCTCGCCAAAGTAATTACGGCCCCAGGTGGCCACGGTGCCGTCCGCGCATAGCGCCAGACTGTGGGCATAACCCGCCGCCACCGCCACCACCGTCTTGCCGGAAAGCGCCGAGACCCCCGCAGCCGTGTCGACCGCCACCGGGACATTGCGCTGGGTCGTGGTGTTGTCGCCAAGCTGGCCGTATGAGTTCTTTCCCCAAGCGGCCACGGTGCCGTCCGAGCAGAGCGCCAGACTGTAGTAATCACCCGCTGCCACCGCCACCACCATCTTGCCTGCGAGTGCCGAAACACCCGCAGTCGTATTGACCGCCACCGGCACGGAACGGCTCGTCGTGGTATTGTCGCCAAGCTGGCCGCTGGAGTTGTCGCCCCAGGCGACCACCGTGCCGTCCGTGCAGAGCGCCAGACCATGGGTAGGATCTGCTGCCACGGCCACCACCGTCTTGCCGGAGAGCGCCGAGATACCCGCGGTCGTGTTGACCGCCACCGGCACGGAACAATCCGACGTGGTGTTGTCGCCAAGCTGGCCAAAGTTATTGCGGCCCCATGCGGCCATGGTGCCATCCGAGCAGAGTGCCAGACTGTGCCAATAACCCGCTGCTACCGCCACCACCGTCTTGCCGGCGAGCGCCGAGACACCCGCGCCCGCGTTGACCGCCGTCGGCACATAACGATCCGTCGTGGTGTTATCGCCAAGCTGGCCGTAAAGGTTGCGGCCCCAGGCGAAGGCCCGGTTGTTGGCCCAGACGAGCACGAGGTCATTGCCGCTGCCACCATAATAGTTGGCGACGAACTCGTAAGTGATCCCGCCGTAGGGAAACGCCACCTTCTGCCCTTGGGCGAGGTTGTCGAAGGTGCCGGTGATGAAGCCGAGCCCCGTGTTGTCCACCACTGTGAGGTCCGTGCCGGTCGGAGGGGCGAAGTTGAGCGCGAGGTTCACCGTGTTGCCGGTGGCGGTGTAGCTGGCGGCGGTGACCGGCACGGCAGCGGCTGATGAAAAAGTGGCCACAACCTCGGCGGCAGGTGCAAACTGGGCGAGCGGGAGAAAGGCGGATGCGAGAAAGGCGAGTGTTTTCATAACTGGCTGAATGGTTGGAATCGTCTAATAGTTGCTACAATCGACAGGGTTGATGGGGTCTAATCCCGACTCATAAACAATGGACAGGTTTTGAATAGGATTTAGGGGTTCGCCTTGTGTCTGAAAGCGGCGGGCGGGGGCATTAGTGATTGGATGCGACCTATCGAATGGATCGCCGGGTGGCAAGGATGGATGTCAAAATATGCGGAGTGAGACTTTCAAGGGATGATGCACGCCAACATCAGACATCCTGATCCGGGGATGCCGGATCCTTGATTTTGCATAGGTGGGTCGGAAGATGATTTGGCGCACCCCGCCGATGACTCCACAGAGCACCGTCTGGCCCTCACTCCATGATGGCAAACGGCCACGCCTGCTCGGCGAGCCAGGTGCCAAGGGGCGCGACCACCTCCTGCAGCAGAATAACGGCGGCGACCACCTCGGGCTGCGCGTCGGCGACTGGAAACTCATCAGAGAGCCGTTGAAAAAGTCGGTCGAGCGGACCGGTGGGCGGTGAAAACAGAGCGAAAATAGGCCGAAAATAGGGTTGACACATTAGTTTGATAGGATTAGCGTTCAAGAAATCTTAAACAAAAATCTTAAATAAATCTGGCTGTGAGGCAAGCCCAGTGGGGAAATTCAGAGCTCTTTCCGATCCAACAACCAAAAAATTTCTACAATCATGAAACCGAATTTAAATAACCGCTTCGCCATTTCACTTACCCGCATGATCGCAATTGCCGCAATAGGCGCTACCGGTTCTAGTGCCCAATCCCTCAACGGTACTGCCGGCAGCACCGGGGCGGTGGTTCTTGACTCCGAGTCGAGTGTTCACGATGGCTCGATCTCAGGAGGATTCGGCGGAAGCTCCAAGGCCGGGCAAGCAGGAGCACAGGGTGTGGCAGGCAAGAACGGCGTGGCCGGAGTAAACGGGCAAAATGGGAACCGTGGTGAGGATGGGGCTGCGGGGACTGCTGGCATTCTGATCAAGAGCGCCCAAAATGGGGCCAATGGAGAAGATGGACTCGCTGGCACCGCGGGAGTGACAGGAGCCAAGGGGGGGAATGGAGCCGCAGGTGCGGTCGGCACAAACGGATCTGCCGGTTCTGCGGGTTCCAATGGGGAGAATGGTCTGCCTTTGGGACCTCAGGGCAAGGGTCTGAATGGCGAGCCGGGTATGAACGGAATGGACGGTGCGGACAGCATTGGGTCGCCGGGCCTGCGAGGAATCGATGGTTCTTCCGGCGGCAATGGAACAGCCGGCACCGTCGGCGGAACCGCTGGCGACGGCTCGAATGGCGGTGTTGGCGGCAACGGATCCGCAGGAACCAACGGTAATGCAGGAACTGCCGGTACGGTTGGCGGCAGAGGAACCAATGGGGGTGCCGGGGGCACGGGCAATACCGGTGGTCCCGGTGGAAATGGTGGCATCGGCGTTGCCGGGAGCAACGGAACCTTCGGAGAAAATGGAACTCGTGGTGCCGATGGTGGAAACGGCTCTCGTGGAGCGGATGGCGGCCGGGGAGAGGACGGACAGGCCGGGACCCATGGCGCGAATGGCAACAAGGGAGCAGACGGAGCGGCCGGGCAAGCAGGTGGCGACGGTGGCGATGGCGGAACGGGCTATCAGGTTGGACGAAACGCCACTCTCGTGAACAATGGAGATATCCGGGGCGGGAATGGCGAGGATGGTGCCATGGGAGGCCGTGGTGGAGACGGTGGTAATGGTGGCAATGGCGGAACCGGAGGTCACGGTGGATCCGGAGCATCTGGAGGAAACGGCGGATTGGGCGGCTCAGGTGCCATGGGTGAACAAGGTGGTTCGGGCGGTCTTGGCGGTCTTGGCGGCGTGGGTGGTCTTGGCGGTATAGGTGGAGATGGCGGTACCGGCGGGCAAGGTGGCACCGGTGGCTTGGGCGGTATGGGCGGTATGGGCGGAAATGGAGGAAATGGCAGTTCTGGCGGAGACGGCGGCAACGGCGGTGCCGGTGGCAACGCGGGCGCTGGCGGAGACAGTATCGGTGGAAACGGCGGGACCGGTGGCAATGGCCAGGATGGCGGTGCCGGTGCTGATGCTCCCCTTGGTTCTGGCGGTGATGGAGCCGATGCCGGAGATGGCGGAGAAGGGGGAAGGGGTGGCAGCGGCGGCAGCGGCGGCCTTGCGGGAAATGGTGGCGTAGGCGGCCTCGGAGGAGCTGCGGGTAATGGTGGCATCGGTGGTGCCGGTGGTGCCGGTGGTGCCGGTGGTATGGCTGGGACCGGTGGTCTTGGAGGCATCGGCGGTATCGGCGGTGTCGGCGGTGTCGGCGGGACCGGCGGTCTTGGAGGCAACGGAGGAAACGGTGGTAATGGCGGGACTGGTGGACGCGGTGGAGACGGGAACCAAGGTGGCAGTGGTGGGGTCGGTGGAAATGGTGCCTTGGCTGGAAATGGTGGCACTGGTGGCTCCGGCGGTAACGCTGGCGCGGGCGGGAGCGGTGGACGTGGTGGCAACGGAGGTGTGGCAGTCGCGCTGTCTCAGGGTGCCACCCTGCGTAATTTGGGAACAATTTCAGGTGGCACCGGTGGTATGGGTGGCCTCGGTGCAGCCGGCGGCCTGGGCGGCGCGGGAGGTCTGGGTGGCGTCGGCGGTTTGGCAGGCCTTGCCGGAACTGGTGGCGCAGGCGGCATCGGGGGGAGTGGCGGCCTTGGCGGTGCCGGCGGTGCGGCGGGTGTCGGCGGTCTTGCCGGCCGCGGTGGTGCTGGCGGCACCGGGGGGCTT
>JAIFNK010000101.1 GCA_020047775.1 Akkermansia sp.
GGCCCGGAAGCCGTCGTCGATGTGGCGGAACTGCTGCCCGAGGTGGTCGCCTGGAACCGCGAGTTCCTCCACGAGGTGAACGGCAAGCTGCTCGACGACCCGCGCGTGCGGATCCACGTCGGCGATGTTTACGACCTCATCGACCGATGTGGAAACGACCGTTACCACGCCATCCTGCTAGACGTGGACAACGGCCCGGATCCGTTTGTGCAAAAAGGCAACGAGCGGCTTTATGCGCAAAAGGGCATCACCCGCATCAAGAACGCGCTGGAGCCGGAAGGGCGCGTGATTTTCTGGTCGGCGCATCCGGACAAGTCGTTCGCGCAATCACTCAAAGGCACCTTCAAACACGTGGAGTGCATCAGCGCCAAGGCCTATCCGAAAGCGAAACGCTTCACCCACACGCTCTTCGTCGCGGACCGGGAGTGAGCTCAGGGCTTGATGTGTTTGATCAGGCGGAAACGGTCGTGATACGCGCCGCCACTGAATTTCCGGCAGCAGTCATAACAGGCGACGGCGCGCTTGATGGGCTTCACCCGGTGGATGACGGCGAAGCAGTTGGAACAAATGTAAGCGTGGTTGCGCTTCATCCGGCGGCGCTTGAAGGGAAGATTGTGATAGGGTTGCTCGCCGGCGATTCCGAGATCCACGCAGGCCGCCTGCCACTCCGGGCCGTGCGGATCGATGCGGCGGCGGCCGCAGCGCTCGTAGGCGACGAGGTGTGCGAGTTCGTGTTTGAGCGTCCGCCAGAGTTCCTCGGGCTCGCATTCCCTGAGCTTCGGATTCAGCTCGATCGACCGGTCCGGCCACCACGCGCGGCCGGCGGTCGTCTGCATCCGCGAGTTCCAGGAGACGCGGACTTTGCGGGCGAGTTCGGTCAGGCCCAGGGATTTCGAGGCCTCGACGCACCATGCTGTTAGGCCGCCATCATCCGTCGCGGGTTTGACCTTGGGGGCTTCCGGCGACTTCAAAACGCGGAACCAGGAGGTCCAGCGGAATTCAAGTTGCGGTGTGCTCCGACCCATTGAAAAAACCGTTACCAGCTTTCCTCAGCCATGGCAATAGGGGCTTCGGGGAAAGTGGGAGATTTACGTGTGAGGTTCCCCAAAGTCCGCTTGACCTCACAGGGGGGCTGGCTAGCGTCCGAAAAATGAGCCAGCCCGAAGACCCGACCGCCCTTCCCATGTCCTCACCGATGGCGGACCGGTTGGTATTTCTTCCCCGCTCGCTCCAACAGTTCGCCGCCGGGAACGTTTCGAGAAACACGCTGCTGATGAAGCTGCTGCCGCTGAGTTTCATCACGCTCTTCGGCACGCTGTTCATCGCGGCGCAACATTTCCCGGAGGAGTATGATTGGCGCAGGCGGGTGATCTCCCACCTGATTTCGCCGCGCTATAATCCGGAGGGTTACCTGCTTCCATCGATCGGGCTGGCGGTGGCGGCTTTGCTCGCGCTGCCCGTCGCCGGGTACGCCGAGCAGCGCCTGCACGGAGTCGCGCCGAAGCTGTCGCAGTGGGCAGGCGTGGGCCTGGGGCTCGGGATCTTTCTCATGGTGACGGTCGCCTTGCCGTTCAATGTGCCATCGATGCCGGCAAGCGTGCATTGGGTGCATGAAGCGTTAGCCCGGACGGCGGCGGTGGCGATCATCGGCGGGATGATTTGTTGCTGCCTGTGCGGATTGAAGGATCGGTTCCGCGGCGGGCAAACGCTCAGTCGGCTGATGGTGGCGGGTTGGACATCGCTCACGCTGCTGCCGTTCGTCTGCGGGATTCTCGCGGGGATTCTGAAAATTTGCCGCAAGGCGAAAATGGAGTGGGCCATGGATCTGCGCCTTCAACTCAAGCAAACAGCGGTCTGGCAGCTCGCGTTCTGGGAATGGGTCGGCGTGGTGGCGTTCATCCTCTTCCTGCTGACCGCCGCGATGTTGCTGCCGGCGCGGATCAGGCCCGGCAGGTGAGGGGATTGGCAGGTGAGGGGATTGGCAGGTCAGTAACTCCGGCCCCAGATGGCGAAGGATGTCGTCTCCTCGCCGGTGAGAATGCACTTGCCGCTGGTGGCGTGGAGGGTCGCCGGGAGCTTGGCTTCGGCGATGGGCAGGCAGCGGATGGTGATCTTGTGTTGCTTGGAAAGTTCTTCCTCCTGCTCGGGGTTGCCGGCCCACGGGGTGTAAAGCCAGCCGGGGTTTTCCGTGGCCCAGTGGGCGTGGAACACGTCGAGGCGGGTGCAGAAGGTGATGTTGGCGTTGCGGAATGCGGTGGCGCGGGTGAGCAGGGAATTGTGGATTTCGCCGAGAATCTCGGGGGCGCGCTGGATGAAGGATTCCTTGTCGGAGAAGTCCTTTTCGGAAATCGGCTGGTCGCGGCGCTGCACGCAGATTTTCCGGGTCTCGATGTCGCGCGGGCCGATCTCGATGCGGACGGGCACGCCCTTTTTAATCCACTCCCACTTTTTCACGCCGCCGCTGAGGTCGCGGGTGTCGACATGGACGCGGAGCGGATCGCCATGAAAAAACTGGTGGCGGAGGGTTTCGGCGAGCGCTTGGCAGGAGGCGAGCACGGCTTCCCGGGTGTCTTCCTTGGGCGTGATGGGCAGAATGACGATCTGCTGGGTGGCGACGCGTGGCGGCAGGACGAGACCGTCGTCGTCCGAGTGCGCCATGATGAGCGTGCCGATGAGGCGGGTGGAAACGCCCCAAGAGGTGGTGTGGGCGTGCTGGACGGAGCCGTCGCGACCAGTGAACGAGATGTTTTGCGCCTTGGAAAAATTCTGGCCGAGGTAATGCGAGGTGCCCGCTTGGATCGCTTTGCAATCCTGCACCATCGCCTCCACGGTGAACGTCATTTCCGCGCCGGGGAAACGCTCGTTCTCGGATTTTTCGCCGGGAATGACGGGAATCGCGAGATGGCCGCGGAGGAATTCCTCGTATTGGCCGTGGATCATTTTGGTTTCCACGATGGCTTCTTCCTT
Source organism: Akkermansia sp. (assembly GCA_020047775.1). Taxonomy (GTDB): domain Bacteria; phylum Verrucomicrobiota; class Verrucomicrobiia; order Verrucomicrobiales; family Akkermansiaceae; genus Luteolibacter. The sequence goes on from JAIFNK010000101.1 coordinate 2,968, forward strand.
CGTCTCGTGAGCGGTGTGACCTTCCTGCCAGAGGAACTCGGCGGTGCGGAGGAAAAGCCGCGGGCGCATTTCCCAGCGCATCACGTTGGCCCACTGGTTGATGAGCAGCGGCAGGTCGCGGTAGGACTCGATCCAGCGCGCGAAGGCCGCGCCGATGATGGTCTCGGACGTCGGGCGGATGACGTAAGGCTCGGCGAGTTCGCCGGCGGGGACCATTTTGGTTTTCCCGGTGAGCGGGTCTTTCACCGCTTCGAGACGGTGGTGGGTGACCACGGCGCACTCGGTGGCGAATCCTTCCGCGTGTTCCGCCTCTTTTTCCAGATAGGCGAGCGGGATGAGTAGCGGGAAATAGGCGTTCTGGTGGCCGGTCGCTTTGAAGCGGCGGTCGAGTTGCTGCTGGATGAGTTCCCAAATGCCGTAGCCCCACGGCTTGATGACCATGCAGCCGCGGGTCTCCGAGTTTTCCGCCATGTCGGCGGCTTTGATGACTTGCTGGTACCACTCGGGGAAATCCTGGGCACGGGTCGGGGTGATGGCGGTCTTTTCGGCGGACATGGTTGCTGCACCAATAGGAATCACGGAGTCGCGGAAAGAGCATCAAAAATCTGCGCTCGTCGCTGCTTGGCGGCGGTTTGCCCCGGTGACAGGGGTGAGAGTTTCATTGCATCCCTGCCAGAGTTTGTGTAATTTTTGAATCCCCCCGTCCACCCCTCACGGTTGACCCGACGCTGGATCGATTTTCTACCCGGCACAATCATGAGCCACACCGCGACATCCATACTCCGTGTGTTCGAAGACCCCCCCGCGCTTCGCCGGAAATTCGAGAACCTGCTCGCCAAGGCGGACATCCGGATCGATGGCGGACGCCCGTGGGACATCCAACTCAAGGCGGCTGCCCCCGGGTGGTCTAGGCGTTTCGCGGCGTGGTCCCTGCGGACGAACGTCCGTTTGTGGCTTAAAACCGTCTCTTTGTTATCTCATAAATCATTGAAAGTCTGTAAGTAAGACATCATCAGAAGAAATCCCAAGTTGGGGGTTTGACAGAGCGGTGGCAAGTTGCCTTACTCCGCTAACTAGCAACCAAACCCTGCGAGCGCATGAGCGAAAACGAAAACCAACCACCAGCTCCGTCCAAGCAGACGTCGAGCGTGCCCCTGAAAAAGGAAACCGTCCGCGTCACTTTGAAAGCGGCTGACGCGCCGCCAGCCGTTCCTTCGGCCACGGTGCCGATGGCACCGCCCGTGAGGCCGCCGGTCCCGACCGCTCCGCCGACTCCGACTGGTGGCCCGCCGCGTCCGCCCGCTCCGGCACCGACCATCCCGCTTCGTACCGCAGGTGCTCCCGGCATGTCCCCGGCACCGACGATCCGTCTGGCCACCTCGGCACCGACCGGAGCCCTGCGCCCACCGGGTGCCGGCGGCGCTCCCACCATGGCGCTTCCCAAAGCCACCGTCCAACTTCAGCCACCGACGCAGCCGCTCGGAACCTCGTTTTCCTCGGGCTCACCAGCGGCGACCGTGCAATCGGACGATGACGATGAGGAAGGCGGCAACGACACCATCGTCAACATCCTCTCCGGCGTTGGTTTTGCGGCGGCATTGGTCGTGCTCGCGTTCCAACTGATGACCGCAAACGTCTGGATCAACGCTCCGGACAGTCAAACTCCCGGTGACTGGACCCGCCTGTCTCCACTCTGAGTGAGGCGAGTTTCCCCATCAATCAAACCCCGAATATCCCGATTTTATGGCCTGGCCCATCCTCAGCATCGTCTTCGCAGCAGTTGTGATTTTCTACTCCCTGTAACAGGAAGTGGCAGCAACTGACTGAGGCCGATGGCTTCAGTAACACATCCACCGAGAGCCACCTTGCGAACCGCAGGGTGGCTCTTGACGTATCGGGGTTCCGCATGCAAGGTCCGCCCATGGCTCTGAAACTTACCGACGCAAATTTCCAATCCGAAGTAATCGACTCCGAACTGCCCGTCCTCGTGGACTTCTGGGCCGAGTGGTGCGGCCCGTGCAAAATGATCGGCCCCGTCATCGACCAGGTCGCCACCGATCTGGAAGGCGTGGCCAAGGTCGGCAAGGTGAACGTGGACGACGCCCGCGAGCTCGCCGTGAAATACAACGTGAAATCCATCCCGCTGCTGCTGTTCTTCAAGAACGGCGAGGTCAAGGACCAGATCGTCGGCGCGAGCGTGACCAAGGACCAGCTCAAGGCGAAGCTGCAGGCGCTGGTCTGACCTGTTATTCCGATTTCAAAAAATCCGTTCTC
>JAIFNK010000127.1 GCA_020047775.1 Akkermansia sp.
CCCTCGTCATCGTGTCGTTGCAACCACCCAGCCCGCTGGGCTGGGCTGGCATGGTGCCGGGCCTTTGGCCCTCAAGAGCGCCATCTCATTTTCCGACACAACTTCTCAATTCCAACCATCAGGCACTGCCGGATCAGGATGTCTGAATCTCTGCCGCCCGGCGAGCCCATGGACTCCGAACTTCTCGTGGAAACCTGGCGGCGACACCATCCCTCTTCACATCCTCGCCAGAAATGATGATTTGGGACGACGAGAGCCGGCTCACGATTTTCATGGAATCAAGCTGCCGGAAAGTTGATGCGAACGGGAACTCACCCAAGACGCAATCCAGCCTGCGACATTGCGGAATCGCGTGACGATCTGGTGCGGACTGCATTGGATCGCAACGCAATCAACCGCTTGTTGGAGGATACGCGCACCCGGCGATAAATGAGATGGACCGGGGAGCTCCGGGCAATCGCTGCGGAAATTTGCACATGTGATGCGGAGCGGGATCGACTCCGCGGTGCCACACTTTCCCATGGCCGCACCCAAGACACCGAATCTGGTTTCCGTAACCAGCATCAACGACGACGGCTCGCGCTATTTCCTCCACCCGGCCGACGTCAAAGGGCCTTGGACCATTGCCCGCCGCCTCGTCGGCCTGCTGCTCATCGCGGTCTACGTGCTGCTGCCGTGGATCCCGATCAATGGAAATCCGGCGGTCTTCCTGGATGTCGAAAACCGGATGTTCCATCTCTTCGGACTCACCTTGGTGCCGCAGGACTTGTGGGTGATGTTTTTCGCCGTCAGCGGGATGGGGTTCGGGTTGTTTTTCATCACCTCGTTGCTCGGCCGGATCTGGTGCGGTTGGGGCTGTCCCTACACGGTTTTTCTCGATCACGTTTACCGCCGGGTCGAGCGCTGGATCGAGGGTGACGCGACGGCCCGCCGGGCGCTGGAAAAGGCTCCGTGGACCGGCGGAAAAATCGCCAAGCGCGTGTCCAAGCACTTTCTCTTCGCCGCCATCGCCGCCGCCATCGCGCATGTGTTCCTTTCCTACTTCGTCTCGTTGCAGCGCCTCTACGGATTCATGCACGAGGGGCCGCTCCAGCATGCCACCGCCTTCGGCGTGGTGCTGTTTCTCACGCTCGTGCTGTGGTTCTGCTTCGGGTATTTCCGCGAACAGTTCTGCATCATCATGTGCCCGTACGGACGACTCCAGAGCGCGCTGACGGACGACGACACCATCAACATCGGCTACGACGAAAAACGCGGCGAACCGCGCGGCACCAAGGGCAAGGCGGAGGGCGACTGCATCGACTGCCGCCGCTGCGTGCAGGTCTGCCCCACCGGCATCGACATCCGCAACGGCCTCCAGCTCGAATGCATCGGCTGCACCGCCTGCGTCGATGCCTGTGACGACATCATGACCAAAGTGGACCGGCCCAAGGGGTTGATCCGCTATGATTCGTTCAACGGCTTCACGGGCAAAAAACGCCGCTTCCTCCGGCCGCGGATTTACGCCTACTGCGCACTCGCCCTGCTCGGGCTGGGTGCCCTGACGCTCGTCGCCTCCAAAAAAGCCCGCCCCTTCACCGCCACGATTTCGCGCAACGGCGGCGCCGGATTCTTCAGCGACGAAAGCTCGGTAAGGAACATTTACAAGGTCCGCGTCTTCAACAAGCGCAACCAGACCGCGACCATCACGATCCATCTCGGCAAGAAAACTCCGCCGGGCTATCAGCTCAGCGGCGCGGAGCAATCGTTCTCCATCGCCCCGCTCAGTGAAATGACGCGCACCTGCGTGGTGATTGCTCCGGTCGATGTCTATGTCGGCACCTCCGACATCATCATCGAGGTCCACGCCGATCCCGGCGACGTCATGCTCGAAAAAACCGTCCGCTTCCTCGGCCCGAATCCGCAATCCATCAAGAAATCCCAACCCTGACCGTTTCATGAAAGCCGTCTCTGAATTCGTTTTCCGCAATCCATGGATCTACATCGTGCTCGCGTTTGTCCTGCTGCTTGCCGCGTGGTCCACGTTGATTTCCATCGCCCTGAAACACACGCCCGAGCGGATCGAGGTGGTAAAATAAGTTGGTAGTTAGTAGTTGTTGGTTAAACGTCGGCTGACAGTCTTCCCCAATAACCTTTAACCCTTAACAAATAACCAAACCCCAAATGACCACGGTCACCGCAGCCCTTGTCGCCGGACTTGTCACCAGTTTCCACTGCGTCGGCATGTGTGGCCCCATCGCGTGCGGCCTGGGGACCCTGGCGAAATCCGAGGGTGAGCGACTCACCGCCGCCTCGCTCTATCACAGCACGCGGCTGGTCTCCTACGGCCTCATCGGCGCGCTCTGCGGGGCGCTCGGGCAACAACCGCTCAGGTGGTTTTTCGCCTCGCCCGCCGCGCTGCTGCCGTGGGTGATGGTGGCGGTTTTGTTGGTCATGGCGTTCGGCCTCGACAAGAAAATCCCGCGCCCGGCGATCCTCAACCGCTTCACCGCGCGTGCCCGGTTCAAGGCCTGCAAACTCTCCGCCTACGGTGGGGCCTCCGCGATGGGCCTGCTCACGCCGTTCCTTCCCTGCGGCCCGCTCTATCTGGTTTTCGGTGCCGCGCTGCTCGCCGGATCCGCCGCCAAGGGCGCGGAGTTCACCCTGGCGTTCGGCCTCGGCACGGTGCCGTTGTTATGGCTCGCGCAGCACCAGTTCCACCGCATCCGTGCGAAAATGACTCCGCTGGCGATGGGCCGGATGAGGAGGGGGCTGGCACTGGTGACTGCCGTGGTGTTAGCCGTGCGCCTGCATGGAACGATCCCGGGAGCGTTCCTTGGTGAGGAGCAGAAGACAGAAGCGAAGGAGTTGCCGTCGTGTTGTCATTAGTTGAATCTCAAAACGGCACCTCGCCCGCCAGTTCCCGCGCCGCGTGGCTGTGGCGTCTCGCCACAGGCCGTGCTGGATGCGTCTCGCTTCCAGTCTTCCTCTAAACCTTCTGAATAACTTGGATTTTTTAACCGCCAAGACGCCAAGGTCGCCAAGGTGGATTGGATGTCGGGATCGCTGTAGTTTTCTTGGCGTCTTGGCGCCTTGGCGGTGAATTTTTGAAGTTTCTTGCATTTCCACATCCGACCACCGGGTTCTGGTGCTAAAGAGGAAAATGAACCGCAGATGAACGCAGATGAACATGGATTATAAGAGGGTGATAGAAAATCGAGCGCTCATCCTTTGGATGAGTGAAGCATACGACCCAACTCTCTGAACTTCCGTGTGTTCCGAGTGTTCCGTGGTTCCATTTCTGAATATAGGGTTACCGGCCCCGGAGGCCATGATTCACAAATCATCCAGCGGGCTGCCGATCTCCCCCCGCATCGCCCGCGCCAGTTGGATGTAAATCATCGTCGTCCGGATGTCCGAGTGTCCCAGCAGTTCCTGCACGCTGCGGATATCCACTCCCCGCAAAACCAAATGCGTCGCGAAAGAATGGCGCAAAGTGTGGGCTGTCACCTTCTTCTCCAGCCCCGCCGCCCTCACCGCGACAGTCAGCGCCCGCCCCACCCGGGCCTCATGCGCGTGATGCCGCCGCTCCAGCCCGTCAGCCCGCGGGTCTGCCGACAGGCGCCCGGATGGAAACAACCAGAACCACGGCCAGCTTTCCCCCGCAGTCGGGCTCTTCACATCATAAGCTCCCGGCAAATACACCCCCGCCACTCCACCTTTCCTGTCATTCTCATAAATCACCCGACAGCGCTGCAACTGCGCCTCCAGTAGCCCTACCAAACTCTTCGGCATCGTGAGAACCCGGTCTTTGTCGTTTTTCCCCCCGCGCACTTCCACTTTTCCTCCGGAAATGTCCACGTCCATTACCCGCAGCCTCAAGCATTCCAGCACCCGCAAGCCGCAGCCATACAACAACTTGCCCATCACCGCCTCCTCGCCCGTCATCACCGTCAGCAGTTTACGAATCTCCTCCACCGAGAGCACCACCGGCAACCGCTTGGACACCCGCGCCCGCATCGCGTCCACCCCTTCGAACGGCTTCTCCAGCACATCCTTGAACAGGAAAACCAGTGCGTTCAGCGCCTGATTCTGAGTGGATGCCACAACCCTGCGGGTCACCGCCAGATCCGTCAGAAAAGCCTCCACCTCCGCCGCCCCCATTTCCCCCGGATGCCGCAGCCCGTGAAACCTCACAAACCGCTGGAACCACCCCACATACGATTCCTCCGTCCTCAAGCTGTAGTGCTTGAACCGCATCTTCTCGCGAATTTGATCTTCCAGTTTCATCAATGGACTCTGCCGATAAGCACGCCTCCTTGCGCCTAAATCTCCAGATCCGGAGAGATTATACAAGCCAATTTTTGCAAGATATGACTCAAAAACGAGCCTAAACCTCAAAATTTTTATTTACATCCGAAATATTCACGAATTCCTCCAAGAAAATTCTTGTCTTTCCCGCATCATATTCTACAAAAACGCAGACGATAAAGCCGCTCGACTTTTTCCTCCGCTTCTGTAGATAAACAACTAGTTCGACCAAGAAGTATGCTCCGTGAATCGGCACTCCAATATTTGAAGACGCGAGATGCCAAGGTCGGCGAGACCGTGCAGCTCGGATGGTTCGTTTTCAGGATCGTCGAGGGACGGACGGGAATTGATCTCGAATCGCTGGACTTTAAGGCATTGGCATCTTTCACCTCTGACTTTCATATCCCCGAGCAGATTCATTGGGCGCAGCACGAGACCCTCAGACGCGTTGGCGTCGAAGAGCAGCCGTGCGCGTTGACCGATCCAGCTCTGGTGTCACGTTCATACACGCCGGGAGGAAAGAACACTTTCATAGAGCGGGGGCGACCGACATCTGAGACAGATTGCGGATGGTATGTGGGGGTTGTCGACGAGACTCTCGATTTCACCGATGCCGATTCCTTTGTTCACCAATCCCTCTATGAACTGACGATCCGCGATGAGCGACTTGCCCGCTTCTGGCTTCTCCCCGTCGGCTATCGGATCTATTTTGATAGCGAGGAACCTCGAATCGAAGAGGTCGAACAAGGCGAGCCACAGCAACCGTCACCAGCCGCCTTGTCAGCGGAGTCACCCGTAACATGAATCTCCACCCCCGTCTCGACGCTCGCTCCCGCTGGTGACGGCGCGTGCTCTTTGACGTTGTGCGCCGAGCCAAGCAAGGCGCTTCTTATCAGGTGAAAGACCTGTTGTTTCAAAACCTAGCCAGTAGAAACTACCGAGTGTTGC
>JAIFNK010000102.1 GCA_020047775.1 Akkermansia sp.
CGCCGAGAGTGATCGACGCCACGAACAGCCCGGCCGCCAATCCCCACCAGACTCCGGTCGCTCCCTGATGGAATCCGAACCCCAATCCCGCTCCCACCGGCAACCCGACCAGCCAGTATGCGGCGAAGCCCATGACGGCAGGCACCCTGGCGTCCCGCAAGCCGCGCAACATCGCCGATGACGCGACTTGCAGACTGTCAAATAGTTGGAACATGCCAACAATCACCAGCAGCGAGCTGGTCAGCGCGATCACCCCGGGCGCACTGATGAACAGTGAGGCGAGGAATTTTCCGAAAACCAGAAACAAAGCGGCCGCCATCAGTGAATAAGCCGCCGCCAGAAACCAGCCTGAGACCGTGATTGCACGGAGCCGGGCGACCTCGCCGCCACCATACGCCTCGCCGATGCGGACGGTGAGCGCCATCGAAAGCCCGAGCGGAATCATGAACGCCGTGGCAGCGAGGGTGATGGCGATCTGATGGGCCGCCATCGCATCCGGCCCGAAGCGCCCCATGATCAGCCCCGCCAGTGAAAACGCCGAAACCTCGCACATCATCTGGAGGCTGGCTGGAAGCCCGACCGCGAGCAAGCGCTTGAAATCCGGGAAATCCGGCATGCGGAACCACCGGTAGGGCACCCATTCCCGCAACTGCTTCGTCCGCATCAGCCAGCCCATCATCGCAAGCAGGATGGCCGTCCGCGAAATCAGCGTCGCCCAGGCCGCCCCCTCGAAGCCGAGCGCCGGGCAGCCGGCTTTCCCGTGAATCATCACCCAGTTCAGCAAGACATTCAGGCCGACTCCGCCGAGGAAAATCCAGAAAGGCACCCATGGCCGGTTCAGCGCGTCGGCATGGTTTTTCAAGGCGATCGATGCGAGGGCGGGGATCACCGAGGCCATGATGATCCGGAAAAACACCGGAGTCCTCGCCGTCACCGCCTCCGGTTGGCCGAAAAATCCGAGATTCATCGAGACGACCCAGGAAATCCCGAAAAGCACGATTCCCAGCGCCGTCGCCAGGTAGAGTCCGTGGCGGCAGCTGCTGCGGGCACCCTGCGCGTCATTCGCGCCGCGCGAATTCGAGGTGCTGACGGAAATTCCCGTTAGGAGGCCTATTCCGAAGACAAATGGCACGTGAAACAGCGAGCTCGCAAACGTCAGCGCCGCCAGCTCGGTCACCCCCAGATGCCCGACCATCACCGTGTCCGCCACGCCGAGCAGCATCTGGCTGAGCTGCCCGATCATCAGCGGCACCGCAAGCCGCAGGGTGAGGCGGGATTCGTGGAGAACGTTCATCAGTGGCCCGCCGTGATTGGGGCGAAAGCCCGGAATTGTCCATGACATACTTGTTACATTCCATTGACGCCATGGAGTCGCTTTATTAGTTCTGAGCCGCGATCACGGACCACCAGCGCAAATACACCGTCCGGCCCTCACCAGGCCCCCAACCGACCATGAACCAGCCCCTCTTACCCGCTCCGCTCGACCCCGGTTTCCAACCCGCCGTCCTCTTCAACCGTGACTACGTCCGCCGCGTCCGCATCTCCGGCAAGGCCGTGCCGCTCGTGCTTGGCCTTGAGCGCGAATGCGGACTGGTCTCGCGGTTTGAAACCGTCGTCAGCCCCACCGCGGATGCTGCCACCTTGTTCTACGTCGAGCGCGTCGTGAAATTCCTGCTCTGGGGCCGCGGTGGCTGGAAACTCCACTTCGGCGGGCCGGAAGCCATCGGCGAATCGATCCGCAAAACCTATTCGGCGCGGGGGGCGCGCAAGTTCGACTGCAATATGATGGCACTCGCCTACGGCAAGAAATTCGAAGTCGTTCTCACATCCGCTGACAAAGTCCCCGCCGCCCGGGACATGCAGGTCGCCGCCGGCGGCCATCTCAAGGGCTGCCGGATCGGATTCGATCTCGGGGCCAGCGATTACAAGGTGTCCGCCGTCGTCGATGGCGAGGCGGTTTTCACCGAGGAAACTCCATGGGATCCGAAAAACCAGGCCAACCCGGAATATCACTACCACCACATCTCCGCAGCCCTCCACCGCGCCGCCGCCTGCATGCCGCGCGTCGATGCGATCGGTGGCAGTTCGGCCGGCGTCATCGTGGACAACGAAATCCGCGTCGCCTCCTTGCTGCGTTCTATTCCGAAAAAACTTTTCCCCGCCGCCGCCGCGGTTTTCAAGCGCATCGCCAAGGAATGGAACGTGCCGTTGGTCGTGATGAATGACGGCGATGTCACCGCACTCGCCGGCGCGCTTTCCCTTCAACAGAAAGGCATGTTGGGAATTGCGATGGGCTCCAGCGAAGCCGCCGGATTCATGGACAAGCGCGGCTGTATCCTCGGCTGGCTCAACGAACTCGCCTTCGCCCCGGTCGATTACAACCCGAAGGCACCCGCCGATGAATGGTCCGGGGATGAGGGCGTCGGCGCGCTCTATTTCTCCCAACAGGCGGTCAATAAACTCCTGCCCGCCGCCAAAATCAAACTTCCCAAGGCCATGGGTCTTCCCGAGCGACTCAAGGAAGTTCAAAACCTGATGGCCGCCGGCGATGAGCGCGCCGCGAAAATTTACGAAACCATCGGCGTCTATCTGGGCTACACGATTCCCCATTATCGCGATTTCTATGACTTCGATCACATGCTTGTCCTGGGGCGCGTGACGACCGGCAGGGGCGGCGACATCGTGCTCGCCAAAGCCCGTGAAGTGCTGGCCATGGAGTTTCCCGAAGTCTACGTCACCATGCACGTGCCGGACGAGAAGACCCGCCGCGTCGGCCAGGCGGTGGCTGCCGCGAGTTTGCCAAAAGCCAAAAAATAACCTGATGAACCTCCACAACGCCAGCACTTCGATTTTCATTCCCGACGGCAAGCCAGAGCCGGAGGCCCTGTCACGCGTCACCCATCTCGGCATCGGCGCGCACCAGGACGATTTGGAATTCATGGCCTTTCACGGCATTCTCAACTGCTTCGCCCGCGACGACCGGTGGTTCGGCGGCGTCACCTGCACCAACGGTGCCGGCAGCTCGCGCAGCGGTCCCTACGCCCTGTTCACCGACGAGCGCCTGATGGCCATCCGGCGGCAGGAACAAAACACCGCCGCCACCGTCGGTGGCTTCGGCGCGATGATCCAACTCGACTACCCAAGCAGCGCGGTGAAAAACTCCACCGACCCGGGCTTGAAAGAGGATTTGATCGAAATTCTAACCGTAACCCGCCCCGAAGTCGTTTACACCCACAATCCCGCCGACAAACACGACACCCACATCGGCGTGACCATCGCCGCACTCAAGGCGATGCGCGAACTGCCGCGCGACCTCCGCCCGAAGCAAATCATCGGCTGCGAAGTCTGGCGCAACCTCGACTGGCTGCCCGATTCCCAAAAAGTGCTCATGGACGTAAGTGGTCGCGACAATCTCGCCGCCGCCCTCAACGGCGTTTTTGACTCACAGATCGCCGGTGGCAAACGCTACGACCTCGCTACGCTGGGCCGCCGCTCCGCCAACGCCACGTTCTTCGATTCCCACGCCACCGACTCCTCCACGCAACTCATCTTCGGCCTCGATCTCACGCCCCTCGTCTCGGATGACACCACCGACATCGTCGGCTACGTCTGCGACCTCATCGACCAATTCAACGCGGATGTCCGTCAAAAACTCGGTAAACAACTCGGCCTGATCTAATGGAAATCATCATCCAACCCACCACCGAAGCCGCCGCCGGCATCGCCGCACGGATCATCGCGCGCCTGCTCCGCGACAAGCCGGACGCGGTCCTCGGACTTGCCACCGGCAGCACGCCACTGCCGCTCTATCAGGCACTGGTCGCGATGAATCTCGACTGGAGCAAGGTCACCACCTTCAACCTCGACGAATACATCGGCCTGCCGCGCGAGCATCCCCAGTCCTACCACAGCTTCATGTGGGAGAATCTTTTCCGACAGGTGAACATCGCTCCGGAAAACGTCCACATCCCCGATGGGAACGCACCGGACATTCCCGCCTTCTGCGCGAGCTATGAAAATCAAATCCGCGCAGCCGGAGGCATCGACTTGCAAGTGCTTGGCATCGGCACCGACGGCCACATCGGCTTCAACGAGCCGACCTCCTCGCTCGCCTCGCGCACCCGCATCAAGACGCTCACCCCGCAGACCCGCAAGGACAACGCCCGCTTTTTCGGAAGCGAGGACAGCGTCCCGCATCACGTCATCACCATGGGCATCGGCACCATCATGGAAGCCCGCCTGAATCTTCTGCTCGCCTTCGGACCCAGCAAGGCCAATGCCGTCGCAGAGGCGGTCGAGGGCCCTGTCACCTCGATCAATCCCGCCTCCGTGCTCCAGATGCATCCGGTGGTGAAAGTCTGCCTCGATGAACCGGCCGCCGGTCAACTCCAGCGTGCCGACTATTTCCGCTGGGTTTACGAGAACAAGCCCGCGTGGCAGGCATTCTAATCCAATGTCCCGTGCCCGGCCGATCGGGGCCGAATGAAAACCGCCCCCCGCCAACAGCGGAGGGTGGGTTGGAAGCCGTGTGGTTTTGTCGCCGTCGGGAAATGCGATTGAGAAGCAACTTCAAGCCATTGATTTTTCGGTGTGATTTTTCGATTGCCACCGTTGGAAGAGGTGCTACACCTCTGCCGCAGCGCGGAGGTTGGGGGTTACGGCCCCAAGCCGGGCCGACCCAAAACGCCTCGGTAGCTCAGTTGGTAGAGCAGTTGACTCTTAATCAATTGGTCCTTGGTTCGAATCCAAGCCGGGGTACTTTTTTCATCATAAACGACTTAGGGAGCTGAAAAGCTCCCTTTTTTGTTGCTGAAAAGGAGGCTGGCGGTGCATTTCCGGTGCATTTTTCGACTCCATGGGGGAAGGCTTGTTATCAGGTTGAACTGTGATTCTTGCACGCGAGGTCCTCGTAATTTGTGGCATGAATTCCAAGAAAGGTGTCATGGTGTCATGATGTCATTGGATTTTTCCGGAGCATGGCACTTGCGAGAAATTTGACCCCAATTTGCGATGAGGCTTTCGGGCCCATGCGGTGGCAAAAAGCGGCGTTTGCCCATCTTGCCGAAGTTCGTGCGGGTTCGCGTGCGGGCTGAAGCGGGTGCGGCCTCCGGCATTTCGGCCGTGTAGCCGTTTCTGAGCAACCAGGCGGCGAGGGGCGGCACCGGTCTACAGAGGCAGCACGGC
>JAIFNK010000104.1 GCA_020047775.1 Akkermansia sp.
TGGCGAGGATCTCGGCGGTGCAGCAGATGACCGGGGCGTCGTGGTTGACGGTGGCGTCGCCGGTGATCATGCCGACGTTTTCCGGGCCGAGCACGTGGCAGAGCGAGAGGAATTTCTCGTTGGCGAGCGCCTTGATCGGGACGGTGTAGTAGGAGCGGCGGCCCTGGCAGAGGGATTTGAACTGAAGGGCGAGCGCGACCAGCGATTTCCCGGAGCCGGTTGGAGTGTTGAGGATGACGTTGTTGCCGGCGAAGAGTTCGAGGATGGCTTCTTCCTGGTGGTCGTAGGGCTCGGTGCCGGTGGCGGTGAGGTAGTCGAGGAAGGCGTTGAGGATGTCGTCCGCGGTGGGGTTTTCGGGGAGATTCTTGCGGCTGAGCGGGGCGGAAATGCGGGGAAGATGGAGGAGGAAGAGATTACCGCAAAGGCGCAAAGGGCGCGGAGAGGCGCAAAGTTTTGCATGAACTGCACAGGAAGGGATGAAGCTCATCCTCCACTTAATGGCCCGCATACCGTCATCTGCCGACTTGACTACCCATCCAAATGGAACTATTTGTCTTCGCATATGAAGAAATCTCCTCCGAAACCCAAACCCGTAGTTTTATCAGAGGAACTGTTAATAGTTCCCACGTGTCGGGTATTTGATAAGGAGTTCAAAAAACTCAGTGGAAATGTCGTCCAATCCTGCATCCACGGCCCTTCGGGAAAAACATCCTCCTCGCCGCCCACGGCCTCCATGCTCATCGAATCCTTGAAGGCGGGCTTACCAATGGAAGAACTGGCATCGCTCCGCGCCAGCCTCGACCTGCCCATGGATCAGCTCGCGCCCATGCTTGGCATTTCAAAAGCCACGCTTCACCGCCGCAAGACCGCAGGGAGACTCGATCCTGCCGAATCCGACCGCGTCCTGCGCTTCGCCCGCCTGATGGGCAGAGCGGTCGAAGTTCTGGAAACCGAGCAAAACGCCCGTTCCTGGCTGACTTCGCCCCAGTATGGACTGGGTGGCGCCGTGCCTTTGGACTACGCGGGAAGCGAAGTGGGAGCCCGTGAGGTCGAGGATCTTCTCGGACGCATCGCCTACGGAGTCTATTCCTGATGAGACAAGCCTTTCGAATCGTCCGGGAAGCCCACGCCGCCACCGCCTTTACCGGCGAAGGCGCGGCGCTCCACGGTGGCCGATGGAATTCTCCCGGTGCCCGGGTGGTTTACACCAGCGCCTCCGCCTCCCTCGCCGCTCTCGAAACGCTGGTGCATTTGAATCCAGCCATGCGCTTCAAGTATGTCATCATCTCCATCGAATTCGACGAGCGTCTTGTCGAAATAACCCCGCCCGCCAGCCTCCCGGCTGGGTGGAGGGACGAACCCCCGCCACCCGCCACCAAACGCCTCGGCGATGCCTGGGTGAAACAAGCCCGCTCGGCGGTCCTCGAACTCCCCAGCGTCATCATCCCCGGTGAGTCCAACTTCCTGCTCAACACTGCCCACCCGGATTTCAAAACCATCACCATCGGCAAACCGCAGCCTTTTTCCTTCGATTCCCGGCTGCTTCCTTGAGCTGAACAAGAAAAAATTCCCGCTTGGTCCCTCCCGCTCTCCTCGCTATTTATCCAACATGAAAATGAAGGCAACTGCTGGAGTGAGCCAGATATCACCACGACTCCCAGATGAACAGAGTAAGCGCCCCCGCCTCCCCGAACACCAGCTTCGCCTGAGCGCAATCTTCGACATCGCCCCCAGCATATGGATGAACATCCAGTTCGACTACCAATGAATATTCCCGAAGAGCAGAAGGAGACACTTGAGACAACTGGCGAAGAGCTTTTTCTTAAGGGAGCTTGTCATGTTTTTGCCGAAGAGCTATGTAAGGAGTTCGTTGAGCACCCATACCGGTTTTGCGCCGTTCGGGCTGAGACGTGGTCGCGGCACCCCGTTGCTGGCGATTTTCCATCGAACGGAAAAGAATTGGTGCACGTCTTGGCCTGGAAGGATGATTATGTCATTGACGTCGAAGGCATAAAACTACGCGCAGAGTACCTAGTTGAATGGCAGAACAAAACCTCCGATCTCCCTGGCGAATGGATACGGTATTATAAAGATATCGATATTCAAGCGTGCAGCCGTGAAGAACTATTCGAAGAGCGACTGACAGAGCCAATGGCAGGACCAATGAGTCGTCATCGGCTACCTCTTCATCCGCAATTTTTGCATGAGGCTAGCTCTAGGGCGCGCCGAATAATCGAATTGGCACGAAATAAATTTGACATTGAGCGTATTGGATCACCCACGCTATATCCTTTAGCATAGATGGCTGAATCTAAAAAATAGTCGTAAAAAATTCACCATGCCTGATATCGATCAAGAAGAATTTGCCGCCCGTCGCTTCCTCTTCGCAATTGGTTTGCCGGTTGGAGCACTCCAACACAGGGATAAGCCGGACTTTCTAATACAAATTAACGAGCGGCGAATTGGTTTGGAAGTCTGCACCGGCACACCAGAGGAACTGCAAAGAGCACTTCAAGGTCTGGATCAAAACCAGAAGAGCGGATTTTTGTTCCCTGGTTCACTGCAACACAAAGAGGTTGGTGAACCCAGGCGTCCAACGGCAGAGCTCGTCAATGAGATCATCGATGCCGACGGGCCATGGCTGGACAACGAGGAAGCACACGAACGTTGGAGAATTGGAATCGAACGCCGGCTGATTGACAAGCAGCGAGCATTCACCAATCCGGGCTTCAGTAGGTTCGACGAAAACTGGCTTTTGATCTACGATCTCGATGTTGCCCCCGTTCATCATACCGTGGATGTTTCCCATGTTAAACGGAACCTTGAGGGCTTACGATCAAGCTTCAAACCTGATGACTATTTTGACAAAATCTGGATCGATTTTGGGCCACATCGAGGGCTGATCGAATGGACCATAAAACCAAAGACGATTATGTGGCGCGGCCTTCCAACAGGCGATGAATCAATCTGACGCCTTGCCGGCGCTGGCTTCACGTTGGCCACCTAGTTCGTTCACTTAAGAATCCCGACCCTCTCACGCTGATGCCAACTCCGCCCAGCCCTGAAGACAACGGCCTCATCATCCGGCCATCAACCAGTTTGGTGAGTCTCTCGGACGGCAGGTCGCCAGTCTTGACAGAAATCATCGGACGGTCCCTCGTCCACATCCAGACGAGTAAGACGCTTGGAACGCTGCACAAGATCGGAGAGCATCAACTCCATAGCCCGGACTATCGACTGGTGTGCGCTTGGGCGGAAGAGCTTGGAATAGCACCAGTGGATGTTTTGGGCCATCTCCTAGAAGTGCATGCGCCTAGTCAATGGCAAACCGAAATCGTTGAAAACCGCTTTGAAAACATATTAGTCAAACGAGATACCTTGGCCATTCAAGCGATTCCATATGTCGATGGACTTATCCTCAAGAAACTCTGTATCTTAGGAATGGGAAGTAGGGGGACACTCGAACTAAACCTTTCCGCGTTCCCGCATCTTACGGAACTCATTTGCCCGGGCAATCAGCTTCACAAGAGTTTTTGAGTTTGTCCTTCATGATTTGCGGATGAGTATACCGACGCCGAGGGTGTCGGTGCCGCAGACGACTTTGAGCAGGCCGCGGGCGGTGATTTTTTCGACTAACAAGCGGTATTTTGGCAACAGGCCGGCGTGGTGAATGCCGACGCCGTGGCGGAGCATAACAGAAGGGTAGACCTTTCATCAGGCTCGAGCAGGAGCGCGTCACCAAGACCGAACTGGCCTCGCGCATGAAAACCAGTCGGGCATCGCTGGACCGGATGCTCGATCCCTCAAACCCCTCACTCACCGTGGCCAGCCTCGGAAAAGCCGCCACCTCACGCCGCGCAGCTCCGCGCTTGTCATCCAGGTGGCCAGGCCGAACGGCGCACACGCCTCGATCGGCCCCTCGCGCAATGAAAGCCTTTGTTCCTCGGTATGCGCATCGACTACCTGCCGGTCGTCGATCCACGCCTGCAGGCGCTCTTTGCCCACCTCCACCCGGATCCGATACCACCGCTGGTTCTCGAACTCGTGTTGCGAACCGGTCGAGTTCTCCGAGGCATCGAGGCCGTCGATCGACGAAATGCCGACCACACTCCCGCCCCAGCCGCCGACGATCAAGGACACACACTCCGTCCCGGTGCGGACGGGAAAAGTCAGGCCGCAGAAAAAATCGCTGCCGCTCATCCGCCGCGCTTCCAACTCAACCACGTAAGGCACAACCGGCGAGGGGCCCGTCCAGCGCACGCCGTTGAGATCCGTGCCCACTCCGATCCGCAGGATACGGGTCGCATCGTCCCATTCCAGATCCGCCGCCCCTTCGATGGCCGCCCACTTCCCCGGCCCCAGCGTTTCCATCTCCATCCAGGCTGCCGGGGAGCTGGTCGCAACCGCCGGCGCGGCTTCGGGAATCAAAGGAGCATGATCCGCAGGTGCCTCCTTCTTTCCACACCCGGACATCCCGCCAACGAGAACCCCCATCATGCACACCACTGCGGTCAGACCGGACCGGCAGAACGCCTGCCTCGAATGTGTCATGGTTTTCATGCCGCGATGCTGCGCCCTGCCGGCCCGTTCTGGCAAGCCGTCTCGTGAAATCTGACGACGTTGACCACCTCATCAGCCAGCCCTTGCCAATCGCCACCCGGCTCCCATACTTCCCGCAATGCCGAAGCCTGAAAGCAAGCCCGCGGAGCAAGAGGCGACCGACGAGGCCATGAAACGCATTGCCGACTGCATCCGCCGTCGTCGCACCGTGCTCGACTTGAGCGGACTACGACTGCGAAGCCTCCCTCCAAAAATCGCCCAACTGCCCCCGTTGACGGAGTTGAATCTCGCCGACAACCGGCTGGAAACCCTGCCGCCCGAACTCTCCCAATTCACCGATCTTGCCCGACTCAACCTGTCGCACAACCCGCTCGCCCATCTCCCGCCGGCGATCGGCCAATTCTCCAAACTCACCCGCCTCGACATCACCCACACGCCACTGCGCGACCTCCCCCCGGAGATCGGCATGCTCGCCGGACTTGCCCGGCTCTACCTCGATCACAACCGCCTGGAAAACCTGCCGCCGGAAATCGCCCGGCTCTCCAGCCTGACCCGGCTCGGCCTCTCCCACAACGCGCTGGCCACCTTCCCGCCCGGACTCGCCCGCCTCGCAAAACTCACG
>JAIFNK010000305.1 GCA_020047775.1 Akkermansia sp.
CGGCAGTTCCCGCCTCTGCGACTACGTGACGGTGGCCGGGCAAAGCGGGATTGCAGGGCACGTGACCGTCGGACCCAAAACCATTCTCAGCGGTCGGTCCGGGGTGACCCGCAACCTGCCCGGCGGTCAGGTTTACGGCGGCAATCCAGCTCAACTGCTGCGTGAGGAAATGAAAACGCAAGCCCTCGCGCGCCGCCTGCCGAAGCTCATCGCCAGGGTGAAAACACTCGAGGAAGCGCTCCAAATCTCGCAGGCTGCCGAGTAGCCCTCATTCCGCCAGCGGCTTCGCCCAGGCCGGAAGGTTCTCATCCATGGAATTGTGGCGTTCCACGATTTTCCCGGTGGAAATGTCACCGCGGCTGATCGTCTCCGGCCCGTGAAGCCCTTGATCGACGATATAAACGAACTTCAGGTCGGGCGAGAATTTCCACTTCCGGATCGGAGTATCCACCGTGAAATCCGCGGCGATTTTCTCACCGCGCATGATCCGCAGTTTGTTGCTGCCGAGGAATTCCCCGCCCATCGACGACGATTGGACTTTGAGGATTTCCCCATGACTCCAGCCCACCAGACTGCCGTCGCTGGAAACCTGCGGAAACTGGCAATGACTCTTCTTCGTCCAGAGCTCCTTGCTGCCATCATTGAAAGTGACCTGCACATTACCACTCTCCGACCCATGCGGTCCTTCAGCCTGTTCCTTGGCCGGAATAATCTTCGCCGAAACCGGCCGCCGGGGTTCGGCGGCCGGAGCGAGACCGATTGACAAAATAGCGAGAAACAGAGTGAGGAGTTGGGATTTCATGGCGTTTATGAATTCGAAAGGTCAGTCATTTGGATAGAAGAAACAATCTGAAAAATCATGCCACCCGCAGCTTCGAAGTTACACAAATCAGTCACAGTAACCTGGAATCTGACTCCAGCCCCGGTGGGGCTGAAGAATGATTCTCCGGGTGGCACGCGGTGTCGCAATTCTCAATCTGCGATTGCCGCTTATACCAGCGGATCAAAGGGTTTCACCGGGGTGGCGGAAAACGACTGCTGCGGCGCGGTCGGCGGCGGAACGGGCGCGGGATTCGTTTTCCCACCGAGCTCTTCCATCAGCTTCATTCCCAGCAGGCCGGAGAGCGCGCTGTTAGTCCCGTCGCCATTTCCTCCGGTGATGAGAATGTCCGGCATGACTTTGACTTTGTCCCTGCCGATGATTTCCGCGATCTTGGTGCGGGTGAAATTATCGCCGCCCATGGCATTGACCTGGAGCTGATAGGACTCGGCGTTCGCCTTGCCGATCGCGAGGATCTTCTCCGCCTCGGCAGCACCGGTCAGGGCGATGCGGCGGGCTTCGGCGTCCGCGATGACCTTGACTCGCTCGGCTTCGGCAGCTGCGTTGAGCTTCACACTGGCGGCGTCACCACCGGCTTTTTTCACGGCGGCATCGGCGACGCGCTCGGCGATCTGCACACCTTGGTCGGCTTGCACGATCTGCTTCTGGATGTCCGCGATGGCGGTTTCCTTTTCGAGGTCCTGGCGGGTTTCCTGGGCCATGCGCTGGGTGTCATAGGTGACCTTCTGTTCCTCGGCGAGCTTGCGGTCGGTTAGGGTTTTCATGAGCGACTCGGGCGGCGCGATGTCGCCGATGAGCGTGTCCACGCCATTGACGTTGTATTGGTCGAGCACGGTGTTGATATGCTCCTTGGCGGATGCCTGGCGCTCCTTCCGGGTGGACAGGAACGAAATGACATCGCTGTCCTGGGCACTGTTGCGGAAGTAGTTGCCGATGGTGGGCTCGAGCACCTGGGAGACGAGGTTGTTCATGTTTCCGAAACGGGCGATGACCTTGCTGGCTTCGATCATCGGGATGTGGATGATCTGTGAGACGTCGAGGTTGAAGGGGAAGCCGTCCTTGCTGCGCACGGTGATGGTGGAGAGATGTTTGTCGAGTTGGTGTGCCTCGCTGCGGGCGTTGGCCCAGTTGAGGACGAGGTTGGTGGTCGGCACGTGCTCGATGCGCAGGATGTAGGTGTTGAGCGGGTATTTCCCGGGTCCGAGCGGTTCCGCCCAGACGCCTTTGTGGCCTTTCGCGACGATGTTGCCGTGTTTGAAATCGAGTCCGCTGACATCCGCGCCCTCGTCACCGTAGTAGCTGATCACGACGCCGACGGAGCCGATGGAGATTTCCGTCATCGGGATTTCCTCGACGTGGACGAACCAGGTGTTGAGGAAATACGATCCTGCCAGAATCACCTGCGGCTGGAGTCCGCGGCTGCCACCGGCAGCGAGGAAGGCGTCGGCGTTCTGGAAATTGCTGTGGCCCTCGGTGACGCGGCCGGCGATCTGACCTTCCGGCAGCGGAGCGCCGTCGAGGGTGGTGACGATGCCGACCATGTTCTCCTTGATCTGGGTCATTTTCGCGAGGGTGACTTCGAACAGGAATGTATTGATCCGATAGGTGCCGGGCGTGAGGTAAGAGGCCTGGCGACCTTTCTGTCCACCGGAGCGGAGGAACATCTCGGCGTCCTGAAACATCTGGCAATCCACCCGGCGGGCGAGCACGGCACCGGGGAGCAGCTCGCCGCCGTCCTTGGACATGATCAGGCCGATGAGACCGTCCGGAATCACCGAGAGCGGCTGGAGGGTGACTTCATACTGCCAGATCCATTTCCAGAAGTAGAGGCCGGGGGCGAGGGTTTGGGATTGGAAACCCGCTTCGCCATTGAGGGCGATGATCCGGCCGCTGGGGAGTTCCTTGTGCTCGCCGAAGAGCACGAATTTCTTGGTGACCAGGCCGATGCGGTCTTCGGGGATGATGACGACGCCCATGAGCTGCATGACCGTGCGGAAGAAAACCAGGAACAGGATCAACCCGAGCACCAGCCAGAGCCACGAGGCGTAGGGGGCGAACGATTCGATGATTCCGGACAAATAGCGGGGCGGACCAAACGGGAGTGTTTGCATAGGCCCCCGTTGTATCGGATTTCCGGCTGGCTGCTATTCCAATCATCGGGAATGAATGTAAGAGGCCGGTATTGCGCACTTCCGTAGTTTTCTGCAAATTCCCCGCAAACATCATGTCTGACTCCGTGCGTGCCGATCTCTGGCTGTGGGCCACCCGTTTTTTCAAAACCCGGGGTCTGGCCGCCGACATGTGCGCGACCGGCAAGCTGAAACGCAACGGCCATCCGCTGAAACCCGCGTCGCCGGTGCAGCCGGGTGCTTTATTGGAAATCCCGTTCCTCGAAGGCCCCGGCGTCCGGACGGTTTCCGTGAAGGCGGTGATCACCAAACGCGTCGCCGCACCGGAAGCCCAAGCGTGTTACGAGGACCTAACGCCGCCGGAGGTTTACGAGGTGCTCAAACTCTGGCAGATCGCAAAACATGAGGCCGCAAAAGGCCGCCCGACGAAGCGCGACCGCCGGGAGATCGACAAGATCCACGGGTTTTGGGACGAGGTTTAAGTGCCAAAAAAATCCGCCCGGACGAAAGACGCCCGGGCGAATGTTAGATCATGTCGATTTTCAAATCACTCGACTTCCGGCGCATCTTCCGGCGCGCCTTCCGGAGGACCGTCGCGGGGTGGCGGACCATCGGGCCGCGGTGGCCGCGGATGAATCTCCTCCGGCGACAGCTCGCCATCGCCGTTCTTGTCGAGGGTCTTGAGCGACTCCGGAGCGGCGGCAAGCTCCTCGGCGGAGAGGGTGCCGTCCGCGTCGGTGTCGAGTGCCTTGATCAAGGGTGGCACGGGGCGGTCGCCGGGAGGCGGACCACCCGGCCCCTTGGGCCTGCCGCCCTCCCCGTCGGGCCGGCGGACTTCATCGAGTGTGATCTTGCCGTCGCCGTTCTTGTCCATTTTTGCGAGGATCTCGCTGGCGGCTGCGATTTCCTCGGCGGAGAGCTCCTTGTCCTGGTCCGCATCAAGCACCATAAAAAACGGTGGTGGGGGCGGAGGACGGCGGTCGCCGGGAGGCTTGGGCGGTTGGGCGGAGGCGCTGACACATGCGGCCAGCGCGATGAGCCAGTGGATGGATTGCGTTTTCATGGTTTCGGTAGTGTTGGGGTTGGTTAATGCTTTCCGCTGTCGGGAACGCTGATGATGAAACCCGCCTCCTGTGAAATCCATGTGTCGATTCCGGCACAAATTTGTAAAGTTTCTGTAAAACCTGTGGGCGGGCCGCCGCTTCACCTGCTATGGCTTTTTCCCAATGGAAACCCAAGGCACCCGCCGCCTCCTGGTCGTCGACGACGATCGCAAGCTAGCCCATCTCATCCGGGACTATCTAACGCCGATGGGCTACGAGGTGGAGCTCCGCCACAACGGCCCGGACGGGCTGGCGGAGGCGCTGGCAGCGCCCTACGAGGCGGTGATTCTCGATGTGATGATGCCCGGCATGGACGGCATCTCGGTGCTCCGCGAGCTGCGGAAAAAATCCGATGTGCCCGTGCTGATGCTCACCGCCCTCGGCGAGGAGGCGGACCGCATCGTGGGGCTGGAAATCGGTGCCGACGACTATCTGCCCAAGACCTTCTCCTCGCGGGAACTCCTCGCCCGGCTGCGCGCCGTCACGCGGCGGGCGCGGATCCCTGCGGACGCTGGCGCACCCAGCGAGCTTTGCTGCGGGGGGCTCCGGCTTTGCGTGGAAACCCACACGGCGGTGCTTGGCGACCAGCCGCTCGACCTCACCACCTTGGAATTCGCGATTCTAACTTCCCTCCTCAAATCCCGCGGCCGCGTGAAAACCCGCGAGCGCCTCATCGAGGAGGTCTCGGAACGCCGGTTCGACATCTTCGACCGGTCCATCGATGTGCACGTTTCCTCGCTGCGCAAAAAACTGGGTGACGATGCGAAGAACCCGCGCTTCATCCGGACCGTCCGGGGGATCGGCTACTCGCTGCAGGAACCGGAGACGCCCGACTTCGACGAGCCATGAAAAAGCGCCCTAACATCCCCCTGCTCGCAAAGGTGCTCGGCTGGCTGATCCTGCACCTCGTGATCCTGGCGCTGGCATTCGTCGGCTTTGTCGGTTGGCAGTTAGGGCTTGGCTTGGAGTCCCTGCTCAGCGGCTCGGCGGGCGAGCGGCTGCGGACCTTCGGCGAGACCGCGAGGGAGGAAATCCTGGGCCTGCCCCGCCGCGAATGGAACGACGCCATCCAGCCGCTCGCCCGGGAAAAAAACG
>JAIFNK010000257.1 GCA_020047775.1 Akkermansia sp.
GCGATGTTATTGGCGCTGTCCGCGAGGCTGTTGACATTGAGCACCAGACCAGTCCCACCGTTGAGTATGATGCCGCCCGTGAAGTCGTTTTCGATGGAGTTGAAGTTGAACGTTTTTCCGCCACCACCGCCGACGTCGACCAAGGTAAGCGTCCCGGAACCCGTCAGCTTGCCTGAGGTGGTGTAATTTTGGTTTCCACCGACCGACATGAGGCCTCCGCCCGATCCAACCGAAACCTGACTGGCGGAGGTGATGTTGCCACTGGTGACTGTCAACCGGCCGCCGCCGCTGAGGGAGAGCGGGCCGGCATTGAAAGCGCCCGCAGAGGCTGTCGCGACGGAGAGGATGCCCCCGGTGATGGTGTTGCCGCCGGTGTAGGTGGTCGCTCCGGTCAGGTTCAGCGTGCCGCCGCCAGCCTTGGTGAGGGTGTAGCCGGCGCCGAAGTCCGTGATCGCGCCGCTGACGGCGAGGATGCCGCCGGTGGCCACGGTCCAGGTCTGGCTGGAGGCGAGGCCGACCTTGGCGCTGATGGTGTTGGTGCCGCTGGTCTTCTGGGAGTCGATACCGGTGCCGAGGGTGTTGCCGTTGACTGCGGCGGCTTGGATGGTCAGTGTTTTGGTGCCGCCGATGGTTACGTTGCCTCCTGCGTTGGTGAGCGTCAGGCTGTTGATGTTGAAATCCACATCCAGCACGTTGGTGGTGAGGTTTGTTGCCGCAGGTGCCGTGGTGGGGAAGGTGACGTTGGTCTGGTAATCAGGAGCACCGGCGACAGCGTCATTTGCCCCCAACGAGGCGCGCCAGTTCGCAGTGTCACTCCAGTTGTTGCCGCCCCCCGCCCAGAAACCCGCGTCCTCGAGGGAGGTCACGTTAGTAGCAACGAGTTGAAGGTCATCGCCCGTGTTGGTAAGCGCGTAGGTTTGTCCGAAGGCCGCAGTGGTGGCGAGGGAGAACTTGGCAAAATCCCCTGCAGCCAGTGTGCCAGCGCCGCCAATGAGGGTGTAGGTGGTGTCCGTGCGCCCCGCTGAACCACCGAGTTGGTTGAGGTTGATCACTGCCGAGCCCGCAGTGGTTACCGTAGTGGCGCCTGCCACGCTGAGCTGATCCGAGGTACCAGTGGTATTGCCGAGGTCGAAGGTGAGGTTGTTCGCTCCCGCCGCGCCGGTGATGTTCAGCGTGCTGCCAAGGGTGAGGCTGCCGACCGAGCCATCGGCGAGATTGATGCCACCGGTGGAGCTCACCGTCACGGCACCGCCGAGGCTACCGCCGTTACCGCCGAGGGCGCCGGCGGATACCGCCACGGCACCGTTGGCCGCGCTAGAATCACCAGTGAAGCGTAGGAGACCGCCAGTGACGCTGGTAGCTCCAGTGTAAGTGTTGGTGCCTTCCAGAGTCCAGGTGCTCGTGCTGGATTTGGTGACGTTCACAGGACGAAGCGATGTGCCTACATCCGACGCATTCGAGATGGCGCCCGTGATCCGGTTGTCAGACGAGGTGCCAGCGAGCACGAGAAATGGAATGACGCCATTCACAGCATTCCCTGTCGCCATCGTGACGGTGCCGAGAGTGACATTGGCACTGGTGGGGTAGAAATTGGTGTTGTTGGTGTTGCCAGCAGTATGCCCGGCGCCATTAAACATGACCACGTTATTGATTTGCAGGCGGTATCCATTGACGCCCTGAATGTTAATATTGCCAACTTGGGGTGTACCGTTCGCCACGGTATTCCAGTTCATGGTGCCAATGCTAAGGGTACTGCCGGTGGTCGTGCCGCTGCTGGTGCCGCCGTTGGCTGTATTGTTGTTACCAACAAAAAAAGTATTGGTATTGACGGCGGTATTGTTGCTTTGGATTCTGTATGTGCCCCCAAAGGTGGCGGTGCCGCCGTTCACGTTGCCAGTGTCATCCAGAAACTTGACGACACTGCTCATGGAACTGGCACTCGTGTTCATGAATAAACTCGTGTTTGCCGAAGCCGACTGACTGCCCGCAAAGGTAAGCTGCGCGTTAATCCCGGTAAAATTTGTGTTTCCAGAGTAAGTATTGGTGCCAGAAAGCGTGAGCGCGCCTCCTCCAGCGATGGTGAGTCCGCCGGTCTGGCTCATGTTGCCGGAGATGTTCCAGGTGCCGGTGCCGATTTTGGCGACGGTGATGGTCGATCCCGCGCCGTTGGCGATGTTTGTGCTCCAGGTGTTGGCACCGGTGTTGCTGCCGCCGAGGGTGAAGGTTTTGGCACCGACCCCGGTGATCAGCAGGTTGGAGTTGACGGTGAGCGTATTGGCGGCAAGGGCGGAGTTGTTGCTGAGTCCCGCGCCAGTGGTGGTGCCCAACAGCTCGAACACGCGATTGTCGAGAGTGACTGGAGCGGAACCGGTGAGAGTGAAGGTGCCCGAGCCCATGCTGATCTTGCCGGCACCGGCACTGTCCACAAGACTGCCCACGTTGAACCCGCCGATGGTCGCCCCGCCTGCAGGATTGAGATACTGTCCGGTGAAGGTGTTGGCGGTATTCGTGAAATTCAAGGTAACGCCACTGGCGGATGAGCCGTTGGCCGTCACTACGGTGTTGTTCCCGCCAGCGAGCACGCCCGAGGTGGTGAAGGCAAAGGCATTGGATGGCGCCTCAAAAGTCGCGGTGACACCCGAATTGAGAGTGATCGCAGAGGTAATGCTGGAAGGGTTTGTATTGCGAAAAATCTCAAACTTTGTGTTGGCCGTGAAGACAACGTTGTTGTTATTGAGAGTCAGGGCGTTTTCATTCCACTTGATGAGGCCGCCGCCGAGGCTGATGCCACCGGTGAAGCTGTTGGCGGTATTGCCAACAATCCAAGTTCCGGCCCCGGATTTGACTAAGGCGAGCTTGCCACTGCCAGAGCCATTGCTGATCACACCGTTGAGCGCGTTGTTCCCCGTGTTCGCGCCTCCGAGCGTGAGCGTGGTGACATTCGCGCCGGTGGAAACACCGGTGACGCCGCCGCTGATGGCCAAGAGCCGCGTGTTGGTAGTGGATCCTGCCGTGAAAGCCGCAGTGCCACCATCGCCCTGAAGGGCAATCGCAGTGCTGATGGTGTCGGTATGGCCGGAGCCTGCACCACTGGTCTGGATGGTTCCGCCATTGGTCAGCAGGAGATTCCCGCCGCTAAGGTTGTAGGCGGAGGAGTTGCCGGCAAAATTGATCCCAAAAATGTTGCGGTTGGTGTCAACCGTGATCGCGCGGGCCGCAGTGATGATCGTGCCGAATGTCGCAACGTCAGTGCTGGTGGTTCCGGAGGTCGCGCCGGGGGCGGACCCGATGAGCCAGTTGATGTCGTCAACCCAGTTGCCGTCGGTATTCACGTTCCATGTGGTGCTGGCGGCGTGGGCGTAGGAGATGGCGAGCAGCGAGCTGGAGGCGACGAGGAGGAAGGAGCGGAGGCGGGCGGTGGATTTCATCGTGGGATGGAGTGATTGGAGGATGGAAGAAACGATGTTTTACAGAATCATTGAAATCCTTTTCTTCCCCAGCTGAGGCGCCAAGCTTTTTTTACTCGCCCACCTGCCTCTTTTGGGGCAGGTTTTACCAATCATGGCGCGGTTGGGTGTATTTTCGATAACCGAGCAGGTGGCGGCGCACCTGCGGGGCGAGCTCCAGCGCGAGCTCCAGCGCGGGCGCTGGAGCGGGATGATGCCGGGCCGGGACCAGCTGGCGGAGGACTTGGAAGTGAGTCGCAAAACGGTGGAACTGGCGCTGAAGCGGCTCGAAGAGGAGGGCCTGCTGGTGGCACAGGGAGCGGGCCGGCGGCGGCAGATCACGGCGCGGGCGGGGCTTGCCCCGCAGTTGCTGCGGGTGGCCATCTTGGCGTATGAACAAAGCGACCTGAAGCTGGACTACGTTCTGGATCTCCAACACCGGTTGATGGAAGCGGGGCATTCCGTCAGGTTGGCGTCGAAGTCCCTGGTCGATCTCAACCTGGATGCGAAGCGGGTGGCGCGGCTGGTGAAGGAGACGGAGGCGGATGCCTGGGTGGTGCTAGCCGGCTCGCGGGAGGTGCTGGAGTCGTTTGTGGGGCAAGGGGTCCCGGTGTTCGCGCTGTTCGGGCGTCGGCGCGAGCTGGCAATCGCGGGCGCGGGACCGGACAAGGCCCGGGTGTTCGGTGACGTGGCGCGCCGTTTGGTGGGGCTCGGCCACCGCCGGATTGCGCTGTTGGCGATGACCGCACGACGGCTGCCGGAGCCGGGCCTGCCGGAGCGGATGTTTCTCCAGGAGCTCGCGCGCCACGGCATTCCGATCAGCCCATACAATTTACCGGATTGGGAGGAGAGCCCGGAGGGGCTGCAACGGTTGCTCGATTCGCTCTTCAAGATGACCCCGCCCACGGCGTTGCTCATCGACGAGGCAGTTCTATTCCACGCGGTAAGGCATCACCTTGCCCAGCGTGGCATCAAGGTTCCGGATGCGGTCTCGCTGGTGTGCACGGATCCGGACCGGACCTTCACGTGGTGCCGGCCGTCGATCGCGCACATCCACTGGGACAGCGGACCGGTGGTGCGGCGGGTCGTGGGTTGGGCGAAGAATGTGGCGAACGGCAGGAAGGACCAGCGGCAGACGCTGACCCCGGCGGAGTTTGTGGAGGGCGGGACGATGGGGGTGGCGGCGAGGTGAAGCTCGGAAGGCGGATGATCTTAACCTAGAAGAAGAATTGGAACCGCGAATGGACGGATGAACACGGATTCTCAAGAGGCTGCATGGATCGGACGAATCGTCGGGCAGATGAGGGGATAAATCGCGGCGAATTCCTGATGATCCGTGTTCATCAGTGGTTCTATTTTCCCATCTAGCACCAGAACCCGGTGGTCGGTTGTGGAAATGCAAGAAACTTCAAAAATTCACCGCCAAGACGCCAAGACGCCAAGAAAAGTGCAGCGATCCCGACATCCAATCTACCTTGGCGTCTTGGCGGTTAAAAAATCCAAGTTACTCGGGAGGCCTAACCACTGAGATGGAAGATTTTATCCACCGAGTCCACAGAGTGGGCGCTTACTCGTTCAGCATATTATTCACGTGTTCAACAAGAAAACTTCGAAACTCAATCTCTTCATAGGGCGTTTGCACAGCAAGGCCATGAAAGCCTAGCTTTCATGGCTTTTAGGATTCGCGCTAGACTTTCACTCTAAAACAGCCAGGTTAGG
>JAIFNK010000248.1 GCA_020047775.1 Akkermansia sp.
GAGCTCAGGCGGAATTTCGCGCTGCAAGCTGTCTTCAAAGGCAAAAACGACACAGCCGCTAACATCAAGGAGCGCTGGGACGCCTCACGCGAAAAGCGCAAGACCTCCCAACCGATCGCCGCCTCCGCCGGTTGCACTTTTAGAAACCCCGAGGAAATCCCCGCCGGCCGCGTCATCGACTCGATGGGCCTCAAAGGCACCACCTGCGGCCACGCCGCGGTTTCGGAAGTGCACGGAAATTTCGTCGTCAACCAGGGTGGCGCGACCGCTCTCGAAATCCTAACACTCATCGAGTTCATCCAGGAAAAAGCCCGCACCGAGCGCAGCGTGGAACTGGAGACGGAAATCAAAATCCTCGGTGACGACGAACCTTCATTCTGAAATCCTGACTTTAATACCAAGATGTTGAGCGGAAAAAAAATCGCAGTTCTGATGGGCGGCCCGGGATCGGAGCGGGAAGTCTCGCTCGCCTCGGGAAAAGCCGTGCTTAAAGCCCTGCTAGGCCTCGGGCTCGACGCGGTGGCCGTCGATGTCACCACCACGCACGTCGATCTCCCCGAGGGCACGGACCTCGCCTTCAACGTGATCCACGGCACCTTCGGCGAGGACGGACAACTCCAGGACGCGCTCGAAGCACTCGGCGTCCCCTACACCGGTGCCGGTTCCGCGAGCAGCAAGCTCGCCATTCATAAATCCCGTGCGAAGGAAAAATTCATCGCCGCCGGAGTGCCCACCGCGCGCTCCGAGACGGTTTCCCTCAGTCCGGGCGTGATTCCGGAACTCACCATCCAGGTGCCGCTCGTAATCAAGCCGCCGCTCGAAGGCTCGAGTGTCGGCATCCAGATCGTGAAGGTGCAGGCCGAAGTTCCCGGCGCGCTCTTGAAAGCCGCGGAGAAATACAGCGAGGTCCTCATCGAGGAATTCATCGAAGGCATGGAACTCACCGTCGGCATCCTGAACGATCTGACGCTGCCCATCGTCCACATCGCCCCACCGGACGGGGTTTACGACATGGCGAGCAAGTATCCGTGGCTCAGCGGCGCGAAAGGCAGCGAATACTTTTGTCCGGCGGATTTGGATTTGGAAACCACCATGGCGGTGCAGGCCGCCGCCCTCGCCGCGCACCGGGCGTTAGGCGTGGAGGTGTATTCCCGGGTCGATGTCCTGTTGGATTCCGAAAATCGTCCCTTCGTGCTGGAAGCGAACACGATTCCAGGTATGACAGAGACGAGTTTGCTGCCCAAGGCGGCGGCTGCCATTGGAATTTCCTTCCCTGACTTATGTAAGACCATCGCCGAGATCTCGCTTCAACTCCGTTCCTGACATGTCAAAACGCCACACCAGCAAAGTCCGCCGCCACTCGCGCTCGAAAGTGCTCGAAGTGCGGGTGATGTCACCACGCATCGCCTGGTTCCGGTTTCTCGGGTTTCTTGGCGGCGTGACGAAGTATGCCCTGGTCCTCGCCGCAGTCGGTGGCATCGGTTGGGGGGGCTGGCAGGGAATCCAGCACGCGTTTTACAAAAATCCGGATTTCCAACTGAAGGTCATCGATCTGAATGCGAACCCGGTCATCAATGAAGCCGGACTTGCCGAACTGATCGGGATTTCACCGCCGCCGAGCCTGTTCGACATCGATGTGGCGGGTGTGACCGCGAAGCTCAAGGGGCTGCCGGGAATCGCGGAGGCGAAGACCGAGCGCCACCTGCCCGGCACGCTGTTGGTGCGGGTGGTCGCCCGCACACCGAAGGCGTGGATCTCCTGCCCGGAGGCCGGTCTTCCCAAGGCGCGCCAACGCGGCGGGATGCTGGTCGATCAGGCGGGCGTCGCGTATCCGTGCCCCGACTTGCAGCTGGAAACCTCGCTGAACCTGCCGATGATCCAGCTCCCGCATTCGCAAAAATTTCCGATCACCGCGGGTAAGCCGATCGGGCACCCGGAGTTCGCCCATTGCTGCCGCCTGCTGGACTCCGCCGCTGCGGCTGACCCGGAGTCGCTTGATTGGGTCGATTCCGTGAGACAAGTAAATGCCTGGTCCCTGTTGCTTGTCACGCGCCAGGGAATATCGTCCACCTTCGGGCTTGGAGATCACGAGCGGCAGATTCAAAGTCTGCGCATGGCGATGGACCACTCGAACCAAAAAGGCTACTCCATCGCCACCATCAACCTCATTCCAAAACACAACATTCCCATCACGCTCCGCAGCGAATCGGCCACACCGCGTGCGATTCCCGTGGCCGAGCCAAGCCCTGCAGAAATCCGGCAAGACCGCCGCTCGCGCGATCTGAAGACCCTTCTCGACCGGAACTGATCCGTTTTCGCAATCCAACTCCCCTCATGGCACGTCGCACAAAAATTCATGTCGGACTAGAGATCGGCACCAGCAAGACCTGCATTGTCGTCGGAGAAGTGAAGGCGGACAGCGCCGTCAAGATTCTGGGCATCGGGGTCACGAAATCCGCCGGTGTCCGCAAGGGCGAGATCTATGATTTTTCCCAAGCCCGCGCCTGCCTCAAGGACGCGCTGGCCAAGGCGGAGGACGCCAGCGATGTGGAAATCGGCAGCGTCTTCCTCGCCGTCACCGGCTCTCACATCCAGGGCGTGAACCACCGCGGGACTTACCGCCTGCCCGATGGCGAGCCGACCGTGACTGCCGAGCACGTCGAGGAGGCGCGCACCATCGCCCGCGAGGTCCACATCCCGCCGGACCATGTCTATCTTCATCCGATCATCCGGAACTATCTGCTCGACGGGCTCGAGCACTCGACCACCCCGGTCGGGCTTTTCGGGAAAACCGTGGAGGCGGATTTCCACGTGGTCCATGGAATCGGGACCCGCATCCAGAATACCATCAAGCTCGTCCGTGAAATGCAGCTGGAAGTGGATGATATCGTTTTTTCGCCGATCGCCACCGCCCAGATGGCGCTCGACCGCGAACAACGCGAACGCGGCGCGCTGGTCATCGACATCGGCGGCGGCACCACCGACTACGCGCTCTATCTGCACGGAGCGATCGCCGCGTCCGGCTGCATCCCCGTCGGCGGCGACCACGTCACCAACGACATCCACCTCGTCACCGGCCTGCCGTTTTCCAAAGCCGACCGCCTGAAAATCTTGGAGGGCGACGCGTCGGCTGATCCCGTGAAATCCGTGGGAATGGCGAAGCTCACCGACGATCGTGGCTTCGCCGAGGTCGAAGTCGGCCGCGGCATCCTCAACGAAATCATCCGCCAGCGGTTGGAGGAAACGCTCAAGCTGGTGAGGTCGCGGCTGCCCGCCGGAGCGGTGGACGCGATCGGTGCCGGAGTCTTCCTCACTGGCGGCACCAGCCTCATGCGCGGGTTCGACGGTTTGGCCTTCGACGTCTTCGGCCGCGACATTTACCGCCCCGAGCCGCCGGAAGTCAGCGGGGCGCACGCGAGCTTCAGGGATCCCCACTACGCCACCGCCATCGGTCTGATCCGCTATGCCCAGATTCTCGAAACCGAGCGCGCCGCCCCGCCGGGCATTTTCAAAAGAATCGGCCGCATGTTCGGTTTACGGCATTAAGAATCTCAAATTTCAAATTTCAAATCCTCCATGATCCCCTACTCCCGCGACCCCCTCCAAGTCATTCCCACGTCGTCCGTGAAAATCGTCGGTCTCGGCGGTGCCGGTGCCAACATGCTCGAACGGATCGCGCTCGACGGCATGGAAGGAGCCGAGTTGCTGGCGCTCAATACCGACGTCCGCACGCTCGCCACCTGCCTGGCCCGCGAAAAAATCCAGCTCGGCGTGAACCTCACCAAGGGCCTCGGTGCCGGCGGCGATCCCGAGCTCGGCCACCAAGCCGCGCTTGAGGCGGAGGAGCTGATCCGCGAATCGATCAAAGGTCGGCGCATCGTCTTCCTCTGCACCGGCCTCGGTGGTGGAACGGGTTCCGGCGCTTCGCCCATCATCACCCGGATCGCCCGGGAGGAAGGCGCGTTCGTCGTGGTCTTTGCCACCATGCCGTTTGCCTTCGAAGGAAAACGCCGCCGCGAACAGGCGGAAACGGCGCTTAACGAACTCGCCGTTCTATCAAACGCGCTGGTCACCTTCGACAACAACCGCATGGGCGAACTCGTGCTCGCCAAGCAAGGCATCCACGAAGCCTTCGGCGCGGCGGACCACATGATTTGTGAGTCGATCAAAGCGGTCATCCGCCTCGTCGTCCGGCCGGGCCTCATCAATGTCGGCCTCGACGACCTCATGAGCGCCCTGCGCACCAACCGCTCCCGCTGTCTCTTCGGATCCGGCATCGCCGAGGGCAAGGACCGCGCGATCAAGGCATTGAGAAATGCGCTCAACAGCCCGCTGCTCGACCAAGGCACGCTGCTCAAGGACGCGCAGACCGTGCTCGTCCATCTATCCGGTGGCGAGGACCTGACGCTTTTTGAAATCGAGCTTCTGATGCAGCGCCTGCAGAAATTCGTCCCGGACAAGGCCCACGTGCTGTTCGGCGCGGCGATCGATCCGGCGATGGGCGATGCTCTATCCATCACGCTGATCAGCGCGCTTCCCGAGGATTTCCTCGCGATGGTGCCACGCGAAACCCTCAGCCATCGCTCGCAGGAGAATCCGATTCTCGATCCATCCTCAGGATTCACTCCGCCGCCGGCGAAAGTCGCCGCATTTGAACCGGTTCCGACCCGCGAGCCCGAAGTCGAGGAAGCGCCTGAGCCGGCATTCACACTGCCACCCGCCGCGCCGGTCCGCCCACCGGAACCCGCGCCCGCGCCTGCGCCTGCTCCTGAACCCTTGCGCGAGGCTCCCCCGGTTTCCCCGCTTTCCAGGTTCCGCAAGGCCACGGCTGAGGTCGTCGCCGCAAGCGCACCCACCTTGTTTGACAGCGAGCGCCCGTTTGCCGAGCCCGCGATCGCCGCCAGACCGGCTGCCCCACAGCGCGATCTATCGGCCTTCACCTTCAGCCCGCCGGTGGCGCCCGAACCCGAAGCAAACGTCCCCGAAATTCCGGAGCCAGAACCGGTGGAAGAGGTCTTGCTGGATCTTGGTGAGGAGCTCTACACGGGGAGCGAAGAAATCAATCCCGAACCCATCGAGGATCTAGTGGATCGTGAGCCCGGCCCCCGGGGGTTCGTTCCTGCGACCCGGAAGCGACCGTCGCTGGTTGCCCCAT
>JAIFNK010000063.1 GCA_020047775.1 Akkermansia sp.
CCGGTTGTAACTCCTATGGATAACTTTAAGGATCTGTTTTTAGCCGCGGCCGCCAACCCCGCCGAAAACGCCGCTCCCACCGAGTCCGGGGACTCCATGTTTGAGCAGCTCACGCGCCCCAAATAACCTGAAATAGAACAGGTTACCGCATCGGCTTGCGGTCCTGCCGGCGTCACCCGGTGCCCGGGTTGCCCCTTGATGCACCCGGCGGAAATTTTTCGAAGAAGTGGTTGGCGCTGAGCCGGATTCTGGTTCAAGATCATTGACGGATAGAGCGATTGAAAACCGCCTTCCACTCACCCAACAAATAAACCAATACGAACATGCAAACCGCCAACGTCAATCTGCCGATCACTGTCACCGTGCGGCACGAGCAAGTGACCGATGCCCTCCGTGACCATGCGATCAAGAAAATCGAGGGACTCCACCTCGACTACCCGCGTATCATCGAGGCCAAGATCATTCTCGACGTCCAAAAAAACCGGCACATCGCCGAAATCATTCTTTTTTGCGCCAACCACATCACCATTGAGGCGCACACCGAGGGCAAGGACATGTACGCCGCCCTCGACGAGACGATCGAAAAAATCGCCCGCCGAATGCGGAAACACAAAACCCGGCTGCTCAAAAAGCACAGACCGCACCGCAACGAGTCGATCCGCCACCTTGAAGAGCGGTTTTTCAAGGCGGACGTGCTCGACCACCCGGAGGATTCCGACGTCGAGCCCGTGCCCTACATCGTCCACCCCGAAAACTACTCGATCCGGACGATGTACAAGGAAGACGCCATCATGCAACTCGAGCTCTCGGACCGTCCATTCGTGCTCTACAAGAGCGCCCGCCGGGACTGCCTGACCATCGTTTACCGCCGCAAGGACGGCGAATACGCAGCGCTGGATATCAAGGACTGATCCCGTAACACAGGCGTTCTGCTTGTTCATCAACCAGGCCGGCCGGGGATCCATCCCGGCCGGTCTTTTTTGTGAAAACCAAAATCCCCCCACCGTGCGGCTCGATTGGAAACCGGCGGGCGGTTCAGCAACGGAACAACGCGAGATAGTCGGCCGTCATCCGTTCCAGCATGAAATGCTGGCGGATGTGTTCGCGGGCGGCCAGTGCCATCGATTCCCGCTGCGCGGCATTTTCTGCGAGATCGACCATCGCTTGGGAAAACGCGGGAACATCGCGCGAAGGAACCAATCTCCCGTTCACTCCGTCGATGACCTGCTCGGAAGCGCCGCCGACGTCGGTGGCGATGACGGGAAGCCCGGCCGCAAGGGCTTCCAGCGAGGCGTTCGGACAACCCGCCGGATCGGAAATCATCACGAAGACATCGCAGGACCGGTGGAAGGCCGCGAGGTCGGTGATTTCCCCGATCCACTCGACCGGGATGCCAACGGAAATCCGCCGCAGCGATTCCGCGCAAGCTTCGGCTCCGGTCTCGACGCCGCCGGCGATGCGCAGGACGGCGCCCGGCAGCGAGGGCGACGCCAGCCGGAACGCTTCGATCAACTCATCCAGCCGTTTCTGAGGACTGATCCGCGCGGCGGTTCCGAAAACAAATGGTGTGGAGGACTTGAACGGAACCGCTTCGGCAGGCAGCACAACCCCGTTAGGAATGACATGCACCGGCACACCGAGCGCCGCCGCGCGGGACGACTCGGCGGAATATTTCACCACCATGCCTGCGAGAAGCCGCCCGTAGTCTGCCGCCGTGCGACACGGAATGCCGGGCGGCGGATTTACCAGAAACCGCTCCATCGAGGAAAACCACATCTCCCCCGGCGAGATGTCGTAAACCCGGTTGAAGGGCAGCGCGTCGGCCAATAACAGCTTGTGCATCGCGATGGCGTTCCAGAACACCACCGCCGCAGGCGGATCGGCGACGAGCTCCGCGAGGATGAGTTCCGCGGCTTTTTCCGGCTCGATGATGCCGGCGGGAGGCGGGACGAAGACGTCGATACCGGAATCCAACAGATCCCGGCGGCCGGGCGTGGAATGTTCCGGGTATTCCTGAAGCAGTGCCACGCGGACGCGCTTGCCGGACTGGTGGAAGGATTTTGCGAGACGGCGGAGCGAGGATTGCGCGCCGCCGGTGGATAGATTGTTAGTGACGAACCAGATCGTTTTGCCGGATCTCCGGCAGGCAACCTGACGGGCAAGCATCGCAACGCGGCGGGTCATCCGGTCGGTGGTGAAATCCCGCCAGATCACGGGGTGACTGGACGGAGGCGGATCGAGTAATGCGGTGGCGAGCGCCGTTGCGAAATCAGATGGCGACGCGTCCGCCGGGAGCAGGGTGACGGCGGGACTCCGCCACGCAAGTTCGCGAGTGCCACCGGTGTCGCAGGCGATCACGGGCAGGCCGGACGAGATTCCTTCCAAGTGGGCGAGACTCAGCCCCTCGTGGGCGCTGCACGAAACCATGACATCGGCGTTTTCCAGAACGGTGCGCACCGGTTGTTTGCCCTCGGTCCAACTGACGTCCACTCCGAGTTTCGCCGCTGCGGCATCGACGGCGTTGCGACTGGCGACCGCATCGGATAGATTGGCGGCGACCTCGCCGGCGATGATCAGGTGGAGTCGTGGATCAGGCACGCCGCGCGTGGCGAGTTCGTTTCTTGTGGCCAGGAGAATGGCGGGCAGAAGTTCGAGTCGTTTCTGCGGCCGTGGGTTCGCGACACAGACCAGAGTGAATTCGCCGGGCTTCCGGGTGCGCGGGAAATCGGGAAATTCGTTGGGCTGGATGCCGTTCCAGACGGTGCGCACGGGAATATCAGGCAGGGCTTCGCGAAGCTCGGCTTCGACCGCTTGCGAACAGGCCAGCAGCAGACTGACATCGGCCTCTTCGAGCAAGTGCCACCCCTGCGGCCAACCGGCGCGGGAGTTGTGCACGGTCGCCATCACCGGGATTCCGGAGGCTGATAGAGCACGGGTTTCGTCCCGGTTGGTGAGGTGGGCGTGAATGACATCGACCCCCGCCGCGAGTGCCGTTTCGACGAGCGCGGCGGCGCGTTTGCCGCGGTCGATTTCCGACAGGTCGAGGAAATCGACAGGTGCCTGCAATGTCGAGCGGTGGGGTTTCCCCAAAACCACGAGCAGCGAGCGGACGCCGTGATCCGATAGAATCCACGCCAGATCGCGGGCGATCCGCTCGGCGCCGCCTTGTTGAAGGCTGGTGACGACTTCCATGACGAACAAGCGGTCATCCTCGGGCGCATGGTCCAGCGGTGCCCAGTGCACCACGCGCGGGGATCCGGCAACTGGCAGACCGCGCAATCTGGCAGAAGCGGTGGGCGCGGAAGAATGCCATTCACAGGCAGGCGGCGGCAGGGAAGCGGGGCCGGGGTAGTCGCCGCCGTGCAGCGAGTGAAACCGCGACCATGGATTCTCCGCGTCCCATCTCACAGGCAGGCCGATGGCGACCCGACTCCCCTCACCCGGCGGAATTCGGAACACGGCCGGAGCCGCCAGGACGAGTCCCGCGCGGAGCAGCAGCACCGGACCTTCTCCAACAGGATTTTCTCCCAGCGAAACATCGTGAATTCCGGCGGCTTTCAGACTGCGCACGCTCCTCGCCGCAAGCCAGGGTCGCCGGGGATCGGCTTGGAATACAAGGCCGCTTGTCATTTCAATACGCCGGGGGAAACATCGTCGGCCGCTCGCGGGAAGCCGGTTCGTCGCGATCCGGGAACGCGGGAGGTCGTCGGGACAATGGCGGCGGCAGCGAACCCGCTCCGACGATGCTGATGTCCTCCGGCGCGGTCCCGGTGTAAACAAACTGCCCTTCCGGCCCGGGCTGATAGACAAGGGTTTGTTCCATGATTTCTCCACCAATCGAGTATCTTAGATGAACCGGCGTGCCAACCGGATGGCTGGACATGATCCAAAATCCGTCGGCGACCTTGCGGATCGCCTGCGAGAGATCCGGTGGCGGCGGCGGCGTGTGGTTGGGTGAGGTAAACGGCGAGGTCCTGGCCTGCCCGCGGGCGGCAAATCGCACGAGAATGATCACCAACCCGATGGGAATCAGCAGACAGGACAGCCCAAGGAGCCAGGAAAATCCCTGCTTCCGGTACGACGGAGGATGATCGATCTGCGGAGCATGAACTTCGGGTGGCGGCGGGCCTTCCACGTGCACCGGCGCAGTGGGCCCAGCCTCGGCAAGCGGCATTTCGACAATCGGGACGGCAACTTCCACCGCACAGACGATGCGGAATCCGATGTCGGCGTTGCGGCTGCGCGGATCGACCCGGTAGCGGGCCGCGCTGCGGGTGTTTTTCGAGTCCCGCAGCCAGGAACCACCACGCAAAACGCGGCGGGGCTTGTCGCTGGGATTTGGCTTGGTCTGTTGGGGATCCGTGGAGGCGCGTGCGTCGTAGGGGGCATACCA
This sequence comes from Akkermansia sp., assembly GCA_020047775.1. Lineage (GTDB taxonomy): Bacteria > Verrucomicrobiota > Verrucomicrobiia > Verrucomicrobiales > Akkermansiaceae > Luteolibacter. Next base: position 4,394 of record JAIFNK010000063.1, read on the forward strand.
GTCGAGGCACCATTCACTGACATTTCCGCCGATGAAGAGCCCCCAGGGATTGGGCGGTTTCGAATCCACGGGCCGGGTGCCGTTTCCGGCATTCCCCTTGTGCCAGGCGACATCGGCACCATCGCCGTGCCATGGCGTCGTCGTCCCGGCGCGGCAGGCGTATTCCCATTGGGCCTCGGTGGGCAGCGTGGTTTTCCGGCGGGTCTTTTTTTCCAGCCACCGGCAGAATGCCTCGGCATCGGGGAATGTCACAAGGCAGACCGGGTCACCGGAGGTTTGAGGGAAACCCGGATTTCTCCAGGTGAATTCCTTGCGCTGAACGAGCGCCTTGCCATCCCAGCCGAAACCGCCGCTGGTGCCAGTCTCCGCCTCGGTGCGGTAACCGGTCTCCGCGGAGAAGCGTTCCCACTGCCCGCGGGTCACGGCGGTGCGGCCCAGATAGAAATCCCGTGACAGCCGGACGGTGCGCTGGATTTCATCCTCGCTGCGCCCGGGTTCGTCGGCGGGAGATCCTTGGGAGAACTCCTCTGCCTTGATGAGAACCAAGTCAAGTGATTGGCCCGCGCCGAGTTCGACGCGGATCGTCGGTTCCGTCGCGCGGACGATGGAGATGAATCCGGAGAGCAGGATTCCAAGCCAGAGCGCTTTCATCGGCGGGACGCTATAAAGAAAGAGCACCGACGGGCAATGATTGAATTCACGGCATTTTCGACGCCCTGCGCCTTTTCGACAGAGAGTAACAGTTTAGCCG
>JAIFNK010000280.1 GCA_020047775.1 Akkermansia sp.
CGAGCCTCGTCCGTCATCCAGCGCGGCAGCTCCGCGACGGCACGCGCGGCGATTTCCGCGGTGTCGGTGCGGTGGCAGATCAGCGCGATGTGGCGCAATCAATAACCGGCCACCGGGCTCGCCGCCTGGCTCGTCTCGATTTCCGGGACCACCGCAGCCAGGGCGGCCAGCGAGTCGCAGGTTTTCGCCCATTTGTCCTCGGACCAGACCAGTGGCCCGCAGAGTTTCCTGCGGAACCGCTCCACCCGGTCGCGAGCCTCGTCCGTCATCCAGCGCGGCAGCTCCGCGACGGCACGCGCGGCGATTTCCGCGGTGTCGGTGCGGTGGCAGATCAGCGCGATGTCGGCGATTTCCGCGGTGTCGGTGCGGTGGCAGATCAGCGCGATGTCATTGCCGGCTTCGATGGCGAGTTTCACGTCCTGCCCCCGGCCATAACGGTTAGCGATCGCGCCCATGTCCAGATCGTCGGTCAACACCAGATGCCGGTCGAACCCAAGCTGGTCCCGCAAAAACCGGCGGATGATGCGCGGCGAAAGCGAGGCGGGGAAATCCGCATCGATGTTCGGAAACTCGACGTGGGCCAGCATGATCGCATCGAGCTCCGGCATCAGCGCGGTGTAGGGAATCACGTCCTCGCGCAGCAATTCCTCCAGCGTGGCCGGTGACGACGGCAGGTCGTGGTGCGGGTCGGATTGCGCCCGGCCACACGCGGGAAAATGTTTCGCACAACTCGCGACGGAGCGTTTTCTCAGCCAGCGGTTCCACTGGCCCGCATAGTCGATGACCCGCTGCGCATCGCGACCCCAACAGCGACCGCGCAAGGCATTCTGACTCTCCGGGAAATGATCCAGATCCAGCACCGGCGCGAAATCCAGGTTAAAGCCCAGCAACCGCAGCAAATCACCGGTGAACGCCCCCGCTTCCGCGATTTTCACCATGTCCTTGTGGGCTGCGAGCGCCGGAGCCGAGGGCGCGACCGGCGCGATCTCCTTGGTCCGCGTGACCCGCCCACCCTCTTGGTCGATGGCGATGATCGGCGTGTCCGACGACAAGTCGCGGAGGTCGTCCGTCAGCTTCCGCGTCTGCACCGCGGAGACGATGTTGCGGGTGAAAAGAATGTAACCCGCCGGCTGGAGCTTGCGAAAAAGCGCAGCCTCTTCCGGTGCAAGTTCCGGACCAGCGATTCCGAGCACGAGTAGCGAACCATCCATCATCGGCGGTAAAAAAAGCACCGGCGGCGGGTTTTGTCGAATACGTTCCGACTGCCCAGGCCTGAATCCGCCACACCCGGCCTTGCCGAACCTTGCACAACCTGACAGATTCCCACCAATTGGAAACCGCATGGAAAAATGATCTGCCGGAGCGCTTCGATCCGATGACGGTGAAGGAGCTGCGTCAGAGCCTGCGGCGCGGAAGTTTCGTCTATCCGTTTCTGGCCATCCAGTTGTTCGCAGTGGTCGCCATGGCGGTGGAATTCGATCTCGGCCATGCGGCGGAAAGCTCGAAATACACCGGCGCGCTCAATCTCTGGCTGCTGGGGACGTCCGGCCCGTTCTGGATGGTCGTCTCCGCGATCTGCCTGGTCCTGATGCCCTTGGGCGGACTGATCCTGATGGGCCAGGAACTCGAGGAGGGAAACCACGAACTGCTCCTGCTCACCAAGCTGGACCGGTGGAAGGTGGTTACCGGGAAATTCATCACCCTCTGGGGACTGTGTGTGCTCACCTTTGTTTCCCTGCTGCCCTACGTGGTGGTGCGCTACCTCGTCGGAGGCATCGAGTGGTGGCACGAGGCGGCCTGCGCGGGCACCGTGCTCGGCGGCTCGGCCATGCTCTGCGCCGGGGCGATCGGGGCCTCGGCATTCAAGCGAACGGCCGCTAGAATCTCCATCCTGGCACTTTATCTCGCATCGATGGCGCTCGGTTGTGCCGCGCCGCTGTTCGGCATCGGCGCACAATCCGGCGGCTGCGGCTGGGTCTATCACATCACGGCGCTGGCCGCGGTGGTCGCCTTCACGCTGGTCGGTCTCGCGCTGGCCCGCTCGCGACTGCGACTGGCGGTGATGGCTTACGAAATGAACCCGAGCGCGATGATCATCGGGTTGATGGTTTTCGCGCCGTTTGTCATCGGCCTAACCACCGCGGTCACGGTCGGTTGGGGCGGTGTCCTCGGCCTGATCGGGCTGGCGCTCGTGGCGGCTCGCATGGATGTCACGCCGAAGGCTTCCAAAAAAACGCCACCGCCGCTCCCCGAACTTCCCCCGGTGGAATCCTAGGAAACAACCCGCCTCGGACGGCTGCTTTCCTTCGGCTCCTGGTTCTTCCGCTTCGGCAGGAAGGGTGTCACCAGCGAGGCCTCGAAATCGAACACCTCGGAGAAATCCTCTTTTTTGTCCGAGTCCTGCTTGCCGAACACCTGCTCCTCGATGAGGTGGAACACCATGTCGCCGACGTCCTGGCACCTGCGGATGCTCCACTCGGTCATCAACGTGGACGCCATCGGTCCGAATTGTTCGAGCGCGAAATCCCGGCAACCGGCGAGCAGTTCCGGACCACTGACATGGCGCGCTTGGCCTCCGTTGGATTCAGCGATGCGCTTCAAAGTGAAGTCCAAGGCATCCTTGAGGAAAAAGTAAGCATGCGGATCAAAGCGTTTGTCTCGCTTGAGAATGGAGACCACGGACTGTTCGAATTGCACGGCATGCATATGCGGAAATATGCAAAAACCCGGCGTCGTGTCAAAGCGCTTTACTCATCATTCCGGTACCACCCAGTAGAAGGCACACGGGTTCACCGACGTATCCGGATCGACCACCGTGCAATCGGCACCCGTTCCCGGCACTTCCGTGCGGATGAAGTCGAAGGCCCTGCCCGAGAGATCCAAACTGCGCACCACGCTGTAGGTGCGACCGCTTACGCCCTGCCAGATCAGTTCCGGTTGACCGCCAGCGCCGCGCTCCATTCTGGGACGGAGAAACGAGTTCTTATCCAGTGGATTCGTGCTCGCTGCCAGTTCGGCAGCGTCCGGCACCATGTCACCGTCACTATCGGCCACAGTCGGGCTGGTGCTGTGGGTCGTCACCTCGTCGTAGTCGGAAAGACCGTCGCCATCCGAGTCGTCACTGTGCGGATTGCTGCCATAAGTCGCTTCCTGGGCATTTGTCAGTCCGTCGTCGTCCGGGTCATCGGAAAGCACGATCTGCACTTGATCGATCTCCGCCACCGCATTGACCTCGCCTCGACTCACCAGCTTGAAGACGAGATTGCCCGTCTGCCCGCCGAAGCGCGAGACGTCCGCCTCCATCTCCACGTAGCCGGCGCGGGCGGATTCCGTGTCTGGACAAATCACCAGCACCGTTTCCTCGCCCCAGTAAGCAGCGATGAAATCCCCGTCGCCCGCGTTGGTAAAGCGGTAGCGGAAGCGCAGGGTTTCCGAACCGGTTGGCATTGCCATCGTCTTCCAGAATCCGGCGTCGGTGTTCTCCGTAAGCGTGTGAACGCCACCAGCGCCGGACGCCGTGCCGAAATAGGTGAAACCGTCCAAGTCAACCGGCGGTGGTGGGATCGCCGCCGTTTGCGGCATATCAGCCATCATCTGAGCCGGGATAGCTGCGGCGAACGAAGAAAAAGGCGCGGAGCTAAGAAGATTGGAAAAAGAGCTAAATCCTCACTCGCCTCCCGGCATCGCCGAGTGATCCCGTGCGCAAACTGCTGCCAGCGCCGAAGCTTGCAAGCATTCGGACTACGCTTTCCGTCACGGGGTTGCCTGCTTTAAACAAACCTCCAAACAAGGTCGACCCTTTCGGTGGATCGGCTCCCAAGCTCCACGTCGCCTGCGCCGTCACATCCTCCCAACTGCCATCGTCATACAGCGCCATTGCTAAAAATTGCTTCGTACCGTCGGAAGCCACTGTATTGGATGCCGCCTGCGTGATCGATTGCTCATCGCCGGGCGCAAGCGAGAGCATCGGCACGGGCGAAGGAGACGGAGGCGGAGGCGGAGGGAGATCTGGCATGGGCATCACGCTCAGCGACACCAGATTCCGGCCTCGCGTATCCACCCGGATGTTCGCGGAGTCTGCGGAATTTCCGAAGGCGGCGGGGGCGAGGATGAGCAGTGCCGCCAGCAGGGCGGATTTCACAGGGGATGGGGAGTTCATGGCTGGGGGTGTTTCGGGAGTTTTTTCGCTTGGGATTCCGGCAAGGCTTTGAAGTTGCGGCGGGTGGAAATCTTCGTGCCGCTTTCGATTTCGAGGGCGCGGCGGGCGTTGCCGGCGATGGTGCCGCCGGCCTTGGAGGCTTTTTGATTGGCGGGGAATCCTTGGGCGTCGCGCATTTTTTGGCGATCTCGGTGGTGGAGGCTTCACCGAGCATGGTGAAAATCAGTTCCAGATCGGTCATGTGGTCGCGCAGGTTCTCCTTTGGGTTGGAGAGTTCCTTGAAGGCTTTGTATTCGGCCGGGGTCATGCCGAAGGTGGCTTTGCTGATCTCCGCGGTGAGAATGGCAAACTCCTTGCTCTCCTTGACGCCGCGCTTTTTCCACTCGTCGGTGAGTTCGTCGCGCACGGCGATGCCGCGCATGCGTTTTTCGATCCACTCCTCGGAGTAGCCTTTTTGCCGGTAGATCTCCCGCATGCGCTTGGCGGCGAGTTCCGGATTCTCGATTTCCTCCAACCGCTCGAAGCCTACCTTGGCCAGCCAGCGCTTGAACGGCTCCGCCTTGGGCGATGGGATGGACTGGATGATGCGAAGCAAGGCTTGCGTGTGAGCCGCCCGGATTTTACGTTTTTTACCGTCGGCGGCTGTCATTTCAACCAGGGGACAATTTGTCCCCCAGTAGCTGTGCAGTTCAGGATCGCGCTTTCTCAGTTTCTTGACGTAGTCCTTCACGTTGACCGAGCCGGTCAGAATCTCGACGACATCATCCACGGAGAAATACCATTTCTCCTCAGCGGCATTCCACGCGCGGCGGACCTGCTTTTCTTCAAATAGGCTGATGGCGGACATGAGAGAGGTGGCTGTAGCGGCGGTCTGCGACCGCCGCTGGTTTTCTAGGTTGAAAGACCCGCTTCGAGGAAAAAGTGCGACGTTCACAGACCGCAGGCGAATCCTCACTATTAGATACAAATTCCTTGCGAATGGACGCAATTGTTCGGCCCCGGAGCAGCTTGTTTAGCTCCTCCTTCGCGCTGCCCTGCCCGTTCGTGGGAATCTGGATAAACTCAAATGCCATCGTTCGTTTTCTGGAAAATTTTCTCGTCAGGGGCTACGCCCCTGAACCCCATTTTTGGTTTCAATATTTGTTATTTCAAAACCGCTTCACTCCCTTCACTTCGCCTCTTCGTTCGTCCCTCACTACGATGCTCCGTTCGTTCCGCTCCTTGCTGTTTCTAGGGGACTAGGGGACTGAACTGCGGGCAATGCGGAACCCGATGCTGTTGT
>JAIFNK010000135.1:0-5141 GCA_020047775.1 Akkermansia sp.
TCTGTCCCGAGAAACTTCGTGCGCCCAACCAATGAAAAAATCACCAGACGCCGCACCGACAACCAGCCAGGAGCGGTGCGGACGTCTGTTTGGATCGACAAGCCGGCGTGCTGTCCCGAGCCCGCCGATTCGTCTGAAAGGAGTCCCAACCCTGACATCCGGGCGAGTGCGGCCGAAGCCGCAGGATTGCGGACCGCCTCGAATGTCAGGATTGGTGGGGTGAACAACATTGCTGCTGTTGGGTGTGGTTTGGGTGAGAGTGGGAAAATTAGAGGATTCCGAGATCATCGTCTTCGTCGGGAGTTTGTTCGATCTCAAGCACGCGAACGTGGTTATTCTTGCTCCAGACTTCGAAGTGCATGCCGCGTCCCGCGAGCACGACTTCCGATTCGGCAGCGATCCCGACGGCTTCGCTGAGATCCTTGGGAACCAGAAGCTTGCCTTGGTCGTTCACACTGGCCACGCGGCAGAGCATCGAAAGCTGGCCAAGTTTCGCACGCTTGGCAGCAGGTGTGAGGTTACTGCTGTTCACCGTCTCCACGCGCTCGTCGAAAGCCTGCTGACTGAGCACCTTGATCACCGGCATCTCGTGGGTCTTGGACGACAAAAGATACAGGACCTCACCTGCCGCAGGGCGCCACGCGGTCGGGATGGAAACCCGATACTTCGGGTCCATCTTGTAGGGCGTGTACCCCATGTAGGTTTGTGCGGACGCAATCACTTGTTGGCCTGACGGATGTGTCAGTGCCGGAAAGTACACCTAAATACACTTTTCCCACAAGAATAATTTGAGACATTTTTATTATAGCCCTATCTCACTGATTACAAACGTATTAGCATTGAATTTCAAACCCGGTTTTTGGGAAACCAACTGGAAAACTGACTTCAACTTACCAATTTTTACCTGAGAACCGCGAAGACCATCGGTGAAAAACCCGTTAATTTTAGAAAAAAACTAAACCAGTGTACTCAAAGTCAGGTTTTTTAAAGAAAGTGTACTTGGACTCACCATTTCCGGCATTTCCCCACTGGAATCTCGCCTTGTCTTTATTTGGGGAATATTCGAGGGTGTTGAATTGTGACACGGTTGAATCAATGGATGGGAGTTCTGCTTTCCTGGCTTGCTCTGGCGATCCAGAGCCAAGGGCAGGTGATTCCCGTACCCCTTGCCAACGAGCCACCACCGGTTTCCGGCTTGATCGACGGGGGCGATTTTTTCAGCAAAAATTCGGGCGCGTTCAATCGGATCTCCGAACATCTCCGAAAGCTGGAGAAAGACCACGGCTACAAGATCTATCTGGTTGTGGAACCGGTGCTCATCACCACCACCGCCTCGGAGCTCGCGGCCCGACTGCGCCAGGCATGGGCTCCGGATGGAAACGGCCTCGTCCTCGTATTCGAGTCAGACAGCCATCGTTTGGGAACCGGTTGGGATTTGACCAGCCCTCAGGACCGGCTCCAGGAAAACGGCTCGCGGGTACCGTCCCATGAAACCTCGGCGATGCTTGCGAGGGCAAGGGAATCCACCGACGGAAGCCTCGCTGCGGAGCCCTACATCGAGACGCTGGTGACGAACCTCGTCCGCGAGCACGAGGGCTATTTCACCCGCCGCGCCGACCCCCCGCCGCCGGAGCGGTCGGTGAGGATGGGCCTGCTCATGGTCGGCTCGCTGGCCTTGTTAGGCCTTGGATCGATCGCCGTGGGAGCCCTGGTCCGCCATTCCAGCATGGCTGGAGCCCGGAGGTTCCGGTTCCCGGTAGTGGACCGCCCGGAACGCCTCGGGGCACCCTGCGGCGGAGGCGTCACGACCCGCAGGTTTGCCCCGCCCGTCTCGAAATCCTGAGCATCCGCATCCGCCGAATCAGCTTTTCAAGGCGGGACCCGCACTCCTGACCGACTTTTGCCGGACCGGAAGATGCTTCGGTAAAACCGCGGAAAACAGGTGAACGATCGGATAGGCGGCAAGAGCCATGAGGGTTCCCAAAGTGATGAAGCCAACGATGAAGTTGCTCAAAGACGCGACTCCCACCCCAGGCAGGTCGATCGAGACCTTTGCCACGAAATGAGGGATCGGTAGTGAGAGGAAATTGATGAACCACTGCCCCAGCCAGATCTGCGCCAACCAGAAAGGCCCGTTCGTGATCGGGTTGGAGATGAAACAAGCGGCGATGGCGAAAGGAATGTTGCCCCTCACCCGCATGGCGAGAACCGCGGCAAAAATCGACTGCGGGATGAAAGGAACCATGGAGAAAAAAAGTCCGATGGCCAGACCGGCCGCCACCGTATCGCGGCAGGGCACCCACAAGCTGCGATGAAACAGCGGCTTGGAAATTTTCTGCCACCACGGACGATGGCGGAGTTTCTTATGGCGAAGCGCACGAAAGGCCCGCCTGACCATGCGGAGATAGTGGACTTTCATGATGGCTGCGACGTCACGGCCGGACCCTCTGCCACTCGCTCCGTCAAATCAACTGCAAATGCCTTGCTCCCCGGCGTGCACTTCCGCAGTTTAGCCGAAATTCACCATGGAACCTTGGCAAGCATTCATCCTCGGCGTGATCGAAGGGATCACCGAGTATCTCCCGATCAGCTCCACCGGTCACCTCATCGTCGCCCAACGGTTGATGGGCATCGGAACCGGCGGCCTCCAGGCCAAGGAAGCCGCAGACGCGTTCGCCATTTGCATCCAAGGTGGTGCGATCCTGGCGGTGCTCGGTATTTATTCAAAACGCGTGATCCAGATGATCCGCGGGGTGCTCGGCATGGATGCGGAGGGGCTGAAACTCGCCATCGCCATCATCGCAGGATTCATGCCGGCGGCGGTGCTTGGCGTGATCCTGAGCCACTGGATCAAGGCCAATTTGTTCGGAATGTGGCCAGTCATCGCCGCTTGGATCATCGGCGGCATCGGCATCCTCGCCGTCGCCCGCTGGAGAAAGGGCAATCCCCCGAAAGGCGGCGGCAAGGAACTTACCGAACTGACCTGGCAACTCGCACTGGTCATCGGTCTGCTCCAATGCGTGGCAATGTGCCCGGGAACCAGTCGCAGCCTGATGACCATTTGCGGCGGACTGCTTGTCGGTCTCTCGATCCGCGCGGCGGTGGAATATTCGTTTCTGCTGGGCGTGCTCACCCTCACGGCCGCCACCGCCAAGGATGCGGTCGGCAAGGTCAAGGGTATTGATCCCGCCTATGACACGCTCTTTGGCGGCACCAAGCTGATGCTCCATGAATACGGCGCCTGGCCGATGATCATCGGTGTCGTCGCGGCGGCGGTCTCCGCAGCCATCGCGGTGAAATGGCTGGTTTCCTACCTGCAAAGCCACGGACTCTCGATTTTCGGGTGGTACCGCATCGCCGTCGGCCTGATCGTCGGCAGCCTGATCCTGGCGGGGACGTTGCACGCCTGAGCGTTCGCCCCACTGAGCAGAGCGGCGTTCTCCGCAGCAGTTCCGCTCATCCCACGCCGTCCCGGCCGGGTGCAAATTGTTTCCTTGCCTCGCCACCTCATCCCGATAGCTTGTCGGGATGCAATCCATAAAAGCTACATCCCTAGCCCTCGCGGCATTTGTAACCTTTGCGGCCTCTCCATTGCTGAATGCCCAACTTCGCTCCTTCACCAACGACAATGGCACCGTGATCCAAGCGGAATTGGTCTCTCACAAAGGGGACAAAGTGAAGCTCAAACGAACCGACGGGAAGGAATTCGAAGTAAACCCTTCGATCTTCAGCAAGGAGGATGAGGCCTACATCAAAAATTGGAAATCCATGACCCCCGCGGTCACAAACTACAATTTTAAAATAGCTTCGACAAAGAAGAAGGTCGAAGGCACTTCCGTGGACATGGGCTACAAGCGCGTCAAAAACCAACTCTGGTCTTACGTGATCTCTGTTACCAACGGCTCCCAAGACCCGGTGTCCAGGTTCACGGTCAAGTATCGCGTCTTCTACAGCAACGCGGCTGAAGGTGCCTATTCTGCTTCTTCCAGCGACCGGGCTGCCGCAAAAATGCTCGAAGGCTCGACGAACCAGGACGCAGAGCTCGCCTACAACCGCGTACTCGAACTCACGACCACGCCCGTGCAAATCGACATGGTCAACTATGACGGCGTCGGCGACCGCTACAAAGACCAGCTCATCGGCTGCATCGTCCGCATCGTCGATAAGGATGACAATGTCATTTTCGACTGGGTTTCCCCTGAAGTCGGGATGAAAGGGAAAAGCTGGCTCAACACCAACCCTAACGCACGGGAAATCAAAGACCACTCGATCATCCGCTAGCCCACCCGGCGGACCGGGACCGCCTAACAAAGGCGGATCATGTCCTTGATGAACTGGCCCCAGAGGAAAAACAGCCCGCGGGTCGAATAGTGAAACCGACCGTCGCCGGTGAGCTTGATGAGTCCGGCGGCCAGATTGTGATCCACCTGCTTGCGCATTTCCTGCTCGATGCCGTCTTCGATTTCCTCCGGATCCGGCATCCTCAGCCGGTTGGCGGGGACATTCACCCGCGCCAGGTAATCCCGGTGATCCTTGAGGATCTGGTGAAAGCAGCTCCGCTCGCAGGGCACGTGGTTCCACTTCACATTGGGCGGACATTGCAGTGTGGGGGCGAAGGGAAAATTCGTGGTCCGCCAGATGCCGCCGCCTTCATCCTCCGAGGTGACGGAAATGAACGCGAAGGCCACATCGCTCTGTTCGCACAGGCAAACTGCGGCGACCGCCCTTTCCTCTGGATGCCAGAAGATGCGGAAGAACTGCTGCATGCCGGCCCATTCCCAGCCACAATCCGAAACATGCTCGAAGCCCGCCTCCTCCATCGCCGCCGCAGCTTCGATGGCGTTGGGGAAAAACGATGGATTCGGGATTTCGCGGTGCCTCAGGCGGTTGTCGAGCGGCAGACGCATTGCCCGGATCCGGGTCAGCAGTTCGATCCACGGCAGGAAAAACCACGCCAGCATCCCCAACAATCCGGCCCAAAGCCGGCCGGTCAGGAAATAAACGAGGCAAAACGACGCGCCCAGAAACGTGATTGCTCCGAGTTTCCGCAGGCAGTTGGACCGGGCTGAACGGAGAGCCACGGCAAGGACGAACAAGCCGATGACGATGAGGGTTTCACGCATGAGTGTGCATTCAATGAA
>JAIFNK010000135.1:5190-5681 GCA_020047775.1 Akkermansia sp.
ATGAAAATGTGCCGTCGCGGCACTTCCTACGAGTCACACGCATCACGGAGCCGCGCAAGGTCTTGTTTTTCAGGAAGAAAATCAAAATCACAGTTCAAGCCCAGGATTGCCCCAGAAGCTCCCGCAATCGCGCCGGATTGGTCGCCGAGGTTTTTGCCACAAACCCCCGCGCATGGGCGAAATGGACATCCTCGCAAGCCTCGATCCGCGTGAAATCCAGCCCCGGATGGTCGTTGTGGCGGGACAGCCCGAAACCTTGTCCCCGGCGATCCGGATAAACCAACCCCGCGACATCGCTCGCGCCGGGGTGGGATTCGATGAACCGCGCCAGCCCGGACGACGGCTCGTCCGGCAGCGGCTCGGTGCGTGGCATGAAGAGCACCTTGAACGGCCCCTTCGGCGTTTCGATTTCCCAAAACTCCCCCACATCGCCGATGAAATCGAGCCTTTCGCGCAGGTTCTTCAAGTAGTCCAGCAGGTCCGCGCCGATC
>JAIFNK010000031.1 GCA_020047775.1 Akkermansia sp.
GAACTTCGGCGGATCGGCGATGACGAGGTCCCAGGTGCGGCCGTTTTCGATCATCGTCCGGGCCCAGGTGAAGGCATCGGCGTGGGTGAATTTCACCCGCACGTTGTTCAGGTTCGCATTGCGCTTGGCCATCGCCACGGCGGTTTCATCCAGGTCCACGGCGGTCACTTCCTCAGCTCCGCCAAGTGCCGCGGAGATGCCGAATCCGCCGGTATAACAGCAGAGATCCAGCACCGTCCGGCCCTTCGCCAGCGCGCCGAATTTCTTGCGGCTGTCACGCTGGTCGCAGAAAAACCCGGTTTTATGGCCGTCGGAAAAATCCACCTCGTAGCGCACGCCGTGCTCGCGGATTTTCACCGACCGCACGTTGTCAGACTCCACCCCACCGCGATGCGGGATGCCTTCGATGCGCGCCAGATCCTGGTCCACGCCCACGACCACGCGCTTGGTGTCGAAGTATTCGTGCAGCAGCGGCAGCCATTTCGGCAGACGCTGCCAGGCCGCGAGATTGGTGATTTCCACCGAGAGCACGTCCGCGAACTTGTCCGCCACGATGCCCGGCATGAAATCCGCGTCGCCGTGGATGGCGCGGTAGCTGTCGGTTTCCGCGTCCAGTTTGAGCACCTCGCGCCGCAGGTTCGCCGCGCGGCGGATGGCGTTTTCGAAAAACGATTCGTCCTCGAGCTCCTCCAGCGAGTGGCTGACCACCCGCAGCGGCATGCGTGATTTCGGATTCCACAAGCCCCAGCCGAACGGCGTGCCTTCCTTCCCCAGCACCAGCACGAACGAACCCGGCGACGCGTCGCGGGAAACCTCGCCGATCATTTTCGGCCAGATCGAGGGGTGGAAACTTTGATACTTGAGTTGGACAGTCGGCACGGCGGCAACGAATGCCGAAATCGCCGCCGACTCAAGGATTAAGACGCCCGCCGCCGGTCAGGATCTTGTAAAACGAGCGCGCGCGGATTGCGTCTTGCCGGTCGGGCACGGGTTCCTAGTCTCTGCCCGTTGATGAAAGCAATCGATTCCGAATACCTTTTCGCCCTGACCAATCCGGGATCGGAAAAAGCCCTGAAGCTCGAAGTGGAAACGTCGGGACTCGACTGGCGGCTCAGCTATCAACGGCGTGGATTCGTGACCTTCAAATCCGACCAGCCGTTTTCCTTGGAATCCTTGGAAACGAATCTCGGCTGCGCCCGGCGCTTGTGCCTCTCGCTCGGAAAGTCAACGACCCGGGAAGAGGCGGAGGCGCGCGCCCGGGAGGCGAAGGTCATGCATCACGCCCGATACGCGGAGCGGAAAATGCAGGGCGTGCAAGGGGAGCCGCCGGAAATCGGCCAGCTCGTCGGCACGGTGGTGGAGCTCTCGCCGGACGAATTCTGGACCGGCATTCACCGCCACGCGCCGTTTGTCAGCCCGGATCCGGCGGGCGATGCCGGGATCGAAATGCCGGCCGATTCCCCGTCGCGGGCGTGGCTTAAGTTAGAAGAAGCCACGCGGTTTTTTGATTTGAAATTCACCTCGCGCGACATCGTCGTCGAGCTTGGCTGTGCCCCCGGCGGAGTGGTGCTCGCCCTGCTCAATCGCGGCGTCTCCGTCATCGGCGTGGATCCGGCGAAAATGGCGGACGTCGTGATGGCTTCGGCGATCACCGCTCGCGACGCGGCGACGACCGACCGGCCATGGTTTTTCCACAGCCGCAAACCGGCGGCGCTCACCAGCAAGCGCGACCTCGGGCAAGGCGTCACATGGTTCATGTCCGACATGAACCAGTCGCCGGAAGTGGTGCTCAAGGAATGCGCCCGTTTCTGCAAAATGGCCCCGTCGATCCGCGGGGTGTTGATCACGCTGAAACTAACCGATCTCATGCAGGTGGCCGAAAAGGCCTCGTGGTTCGCCGCTCTGAAGGCCATCGGTTTCACGACCGTGCGACTTCAACAGCTCAGCGTGCATCACAAGGAATTCGCTCTGCTGGGAATTCGATGACGCCATCCGCGGAATCATGGAAGCTGCGGATACCCGGGAAACGGTCGTATTTGGGATGTTTTCCTACTGAAAACGACCGGGTGAACGGGGAGGAAGGAGATGCGGGCGTTAGGGAAAATCGCGTTGTCATTTCACCCGCCGCCGCTAGCATCCCGCGGCATGACGCAAGAAACCCGCCAAGTGCCCGTCGAGCTTCCCTTTCTTTCCCTGAGTCGGGGGTTTCCCGGATGAATTTCCGCGCTTGCGGTGATAGATCCTGAACGGCCGTGTTCTTTTAAAAGCCGCATCCGGACCATCCCATCATTTGCGCGACATCAACCGCACCCGGACACAGCCATCGTTGCAACCCACCATTTGAAACCATTGATGAAAACTCCCACACTCGCCGACTTTCCCTTCCGCGTCGTGAGTCCTGCCGGCATGAGCGCCGAGCTGAACACCAACGGCTCCGTCCGGCGGATGGACTGCGGCGACATCATGCTCAACAATTTCCTCGGAAACGAAGCCGAGGGCGGCCCGGCTAACATCCACCTGCGCCTTTTGGGGGACACCGTGGAATCCATTTCCCTGCCAGGCCCCGGCAGCCCCGCTTGCTATCAAGTCGATGACCGCGGCATGACGGCTTCCGGGAGCTGGGGCGACCTGAAATTCCAACTGCGCCTCGTGCTCGCGGAATCCGCCACGGCGTGGTTCTGGCATGTGGAACTGGAAAACACCGGGCGCGCTCCGGTGACTTGCGACATCATCCTCACCCAGGACATCGCTCTCGCCCACTACGGCGCGGTGCGGCTCAATGAATTTTACGTGTCCCAATACGTGGACCACACCCCGCTCGCCCATCCGCGGGCAGGAGTCGCGGTCGCCTCGCGACAGAACCAGTCGATGGGAGGACGCTGTCCGTGGACCGTCATCGGGTCACTCGGGAAAGCGGTGTCCTACTCGACTGACGCGCTCCAATTCCACGGCCTTTCCACCCGCGCCGGTGGGCGACCGATCGCGCTCGCCAGCGGACTGGCGGGAAAGCGGTTGCAGCACGAGCACTCGTTGGTCGCCATCCAGGACGCGCCCGTGCTGTTGGCACCCGGAGCGAAGTCACAGCGCGGCTTCTTCGGTTTGTTCGTAGCGGACAAAGCCACGGCCACCGTCCCGCAGGACACCGCCTTGATCGATATCGCGCTCGGTTTGCCGGAGGCGGTTTGTCCGCCATGGCCTGATGAGCCTGTGGCTGACATTCCCGCCCGGAGCCTGTTTTCATCCGCTCCGCTGCTGGAGACGGAGGAGCTTGATGAAGCCTACTTCGGTGCCGGCATCCGCCACGCGGAGCGCAAGGAAGGCCGGCTTCTTTCGTTTTTCACCGCCGAGCGCACCCACGTGGTGCTCAAGTCCAAGGAGCTTGAAGTGCTCAGGCCACACGGGCACCTGTTGCGCTCGGGCGGCTTGCTGACACCCGACGAATCCGCCCTCACCTCCACTGTATGGATGGGTGGTGTCTTCCATTCGATGGTTACCCAGGGCCATGTGAGCATCAACCGGTTTCTATCCACTTGCCACAGCTACCTCGGCCTCTTCCGCAGTCACGGGCAGCGGATCTTTGTGGAAACCGACGGCTCGTGGAAGTTGTTGGGAACTCCATCCGCATTCGAAATGAGCCCGGATTCCTGCCGCTGGATCTACAAACACCCAAGCGGTCTGCTCGAGGTGATTTCCTCCGCGCCGGATGACACGCACGAGCTCCGCCTGGCGCTGAAGGTGCTCGAAGGTGCTCCTGTGAGATTTCTGGTTTCCCACCACGTCGCCCTCAATGGTGACGATGGCAGTGCCTCCGTGCCCGCCTGCTACGTGATTGACGGAAACTCGGTGTTTGTCCGCGCGATTCCTGATAGCGACGTAGGCCGCCGTTTTCCGGACGGAGGTTTCACCATTGAGGGCACACAAATCGAACAGATTGGCGGGGATGAATTACTCTTCGCCGACGGTAAGTCGCGCAACCAGCCGTTCATTTGTTTTGCCACCGTCCCAACCCTGTCGGCGGACTTGGTCATCCGTGGCAAGCTTGTTGAATCATCCACCGGGCAGCCCGGCGCGTTCTGGCATTCCATCGATTCCGGATTGCGGATCACCGCGCCGCAGTCGAGCCCGCTGGCTCCGGCAGCCGGGCGGGCGGGTGAGATTTTCCCGTGGCTCATCCACAATGCCCTTGTCCACTACCTGTCCCCGCGCGGCCTCGAACAATACTCCGGCGGGGGGTGGGGCACCCGCGATGTCTGCCAGGGGCCGGTGGAATTGTTACTCGCCCTCGGTCGCTTCGAGCCGGTGCGGGATTTGTTAGGAAGGGTCTTCAGCCAGCAGAATCCCGACGGCGACTGGCCGCAGTGGTTCATGTTCTTCGAGCGCGAGCGCAATATCCGGCCCGGCGATTCGCACGGCGACATCGTCTATTGGCCGCTGCTCGCGCTCGCCCAATATCTATCGGCCACCGGTGACGCCACGCTGCTGGATGAGAAACTGCCGTATTTCGAGGCGGATGAGAGCGCCGCCGAGGTGGCGACCATCCGCGAGCATGTCGAACGCGCTTTGGATCTGATCCATCGCCGGGTGATCGAAGGCACGGTGCTCGCTGCCTACGGCCACGGCGACTGGAACGACTCGCTGCAACCCGCCAAGCCCGACATGCGCGAGCGGCTTTGCAGCTCGTGGACGGTGACGCTCAACTATCAGACCTTCGTCGCGCTCGCCGCCGCCTTCCGGCAAATCGGCATCAAGGACCGCGCCGCCGGGCTGGAAACCATGGCCGCCGGGATTCTCGCCGAGTTCCAGCGCCTGCTCGTGGTGGACGATGTCGTCGCCGGCCTCGCCTATTTCCACGAAGGTGGGAAAACCGACTATCTGCTCCATCCACGCGACGGCACGACCGGCTTGTCCTACAGCCTGTTGCCGATGATCCACGCCATCATCAACGACATGTTCACCCCGGCGCAGGCAGAGGCGCATCTCGGCCTGATCCGCGAGTATCTGCTAGGTCCGGACGGGGCGCGCCTGTTCGACCGGCCGATGGCCTATCACGGCGGCATCCAGACCAACTTCCAGCGCGCGGAAAGCCCCAGCTACTTCGGCCGCGAAATCGGCATCATGTATATGCACGCCCATCTCCGCT
>JAIFNK010000002.1 GCA_020047775.1 Akkermansia sp.
ATCTTGCTGCCGCGAGGGGTCAATCTCCGGACGGGGATTTCCGAAGGGATTTCTTCCGGGAGAGATTCCGCTTGTCCGCGACCGAGCGGTTTTTCGAGTTGCGTGACCGCGGCCGGTTCGTACGGCGCATTTTCTCGATCGCCTGGGTTTTGGCCACCGCCCTGCCTTCGCGGATGGCGTCCAGTTGGTCGCACAACTCGCGCCGTGCGAGGAAGCGGTTCATTTCCCGCGAGCGATCCATCTGGCACTTGATGCAGACGCCGGTCGGCAGGTGCTTCAGGAAGACGCAGTTCGAAGTCTTGTTGATTTTCTGGCCGCCAGCCCCCGAGCCGCGGACGAACTTCTCCAACAGCTCTCCCTCCGTGATTCCAAGCGCCGCCATCCGCTGCTCCAGCGCGGCCAGCTTGTCGGAGGTGATCGGACTTTGCACGGAGTGAAACAACTGACGGATTCCGGAAAACTCAAGGCGGAAAGGCCGCGAGGCGGTTGGTTCGCGCGAGGTAGCTGATTTTCGAGTTGACTCCTCTTCCGTCGAACGATTGATTTCGCCCGCCGTTCAATAATGAGACTCAATCTCAATACGTGAAATGGCCGAAATTTATGAAACTGAAATCAAACCACGTTTTCGCGGGCACGACACTCTGCCTGCTCGCCGGACTTGCCTCAAATGCTCAAACCCAGGCGCAGGACGCCTTGCGCACACTCGACCCGATGACGGTTCTAGGAGCCAAGGAGGAGGTCTTCACACAGACCGGTGCCGCGGCATTCGTGACGGAAGATGCCATTCGCGCGGCGAACAGCTCGAACGTCAATCTGGTGCTGTCCAAGGTGCCGGGCGTGTATACCCGTGAGGAGGACGGTTTCGGGAATTTCCCGAACATCTCGCTGCGCGGAGCGGACGGAACCCGCAGTGAAAAGGTGACGGTGATGGAGGACGGCATTCTCACCGCGCCCGCGCCTTACTCCGGTCCGGCCGCCTACTACACGCCCCGTATCGCGCGGATGGCCGGCGTGGAAATCCTCAAGGGCTCGTCCCAAGTCCGTTATGGCCCGCAGACCACGGGCGGCGTGATCAACTACCTTTCGACCGGAATTCCCGAAGAGCAGACCTTCTACATGAAGATGACCTACGGCAGTTATAATACGATGTTCGGCCATGCCTACTTCGGCGACACGGTGGAGACCGCGGCCGGGAAATTCGGCTATCTGCTGGAACTCCACGGCAACCGCAGCGACGGCTTCCGGGAAATCGACGGCTCCGGAAACTCGACTGGTTTCTCGTTGTTCGAGCCGATGCTCAAGCTCTCCTTCGAGCCGGACGCCGCGCTCAAGCAGCGCATCGAGTTCAAGGCCGGCTACAGCACGTTTGATGCGGACGAGACCTACGCCGGCCTCACGGAAACGGACCTCGACCGGGATCCTGACCGCCGCTACGCCGCCACCCGGTATGACAACATTCAAAGCGAGCAATACCGCACCTATCTGAAATGGGTCGGCGAGCCATCCGACGAATTGCGCCTCGAAAGTGCGATCTATTACGGCAGCTTCTCGCGGAACTGGTACAAGCTCGACAAAATCGCCGGAGCTGCCGGGAAAACGCGCAGCAGCCACGAGATCCTCGCCCCTGCCAGCTCGTTCACCGACGAGCTTGCCGTGCTGAAAGGCACTGGCGCGGGGACCGCCGAGGTGAAGGCTAACAATCGCAGTTATGCCTCTTACGGCTGGCAGAACCAGGCGAATTTCCGATTCGATACCGGCCCGCTCGCCCACGATCTCGCCGCCGGCCTGCGCTTCCACCATGACTATCAGGACCGCGACCACTGGCTGGAAACCTACAATGCCGACGGTGCGGGAAATTTCAACTTCGCCAAAAGCACCCGCAACGGACAAGACAACCGGCTTGAGGAAATCTTCGCCACCGCCATCTATCTGGAGGATGAAATCAAAACCGGAAAGCTCACCCTGCGCCCCGGCATCCGTTACGAGTGGCTCGAACTCGACGACCGCAAGACCGACAACGCCACCAACACCTCCGTCACCCAAAGCGGCAATGAGAACCTCCTGATGGGCGGATTCAGCGCGAACTATCAGCTCGACGACGCGCACTCCGTCTTCGGGGGCGTGTATCGCGGAGTCAGCTCGCCCGGCGCGGCGGATTATTTTGCCGGTGTGGATCAGGAGGAGTCCAACGGTTACGAACTCGGCATCCGCCACCGTCGCGACGGGTTGAACCTGGAACTCACGGGATTCCTCACGGATTTCAACAACCTGATTTCCACCGACACCGGCCTCGGTGCCGAACCCACCTACAATGCCGGAGCTGCGGAAGTTTTCGGGCTGGAGTCGATCGCCCAGTATGACGCCGGGGCCGCAGCCGGTCTTGCCTACGGCATCCCGCTCTACGTCTCGGGAACTTGGACGCATTCCGAATTCAAGGGGACGACCGCGGCACTCGCCGGCGGTGGCGACGGGATCTACGCCGGCGGTCGCGACGGCAATGAAATCCCCTACCTGCCCGAGTGGAAGCTCGCCGCCGGCGTCGGCGTGGCGGCTGAGAACTGGGGTGCCAATTTGGATGCCACATTCTCCGGAGTCGCTTGGGGCACCGGTTACAACGACGATGTCCGTTCCACCGGCAATCCCACCAGCCGCGACGGGAAAATCGACCCGCTGCTCATCTTCAGCCTTTCCGCCTACTATGAGTTCAACGATCATTTCAAGCTCGTCGGCGGCATTCACAACCTCTTCGACGAGCGCGGCATCGTCAGCCGGATCCCCGAAGGACCGCGGGCGAATGCGCCACGGATGCTCTATGCGGGATTTGAAACCCAATTCTAATTATCCAGCCGCCTCCGGCGTTGTCAGATCCGGTGAACCCACTTAGGTTCCCGCCCCACCCACCATGCACGGACTTTTCCACTCGCTCAATATCGGCACGCTGGCCACTTGGATCAGCGTCGCCGGTTTCGGTGGAGTCGCCGTGTTCGCACCGGAAAAGACCTCCCGGCCAATCCCCGCGAAACCGCCCGAAACGCAGCTGATCGAGGAGGATTTCACGCTCGGCGAGTCGTCACCCGTGGAGAGTCCGGCGATTGCCCCGTCCACGCCAGCGCAACCTGGCCCGGCGGAAATCCTGCCGACTCCTCCCGAGTTGCCCGAACTCGCGGAGACCGCTCCGTTGCCGGAGATCCCGGACTTGCCTGTTCCCAAGGCCGCCGCGCCCGCGCCCACCCGCGTCGCGCCACCGGCTGCGGCTCCCCGCCGGAATCCGGAGCTTCGCCCGCAGTCGGCCACGGCGGGAACAGGCACCCGCAACTCCCCGGCCTCCGGTCCCCGCGCATCCAATTCCGGCGGCACCGGTGCCCTGTCGGAATCCAGTCGTCTCGCGGCGGGCCGCATGCCGCCACCCACCTATCCCGCCGAAGCGAAGCGCAGAAACCAAACCGGCACGGTCGTGGTCGAGTTCACCGTGGATTCCAACGGCCGCGTCATTTCCGCTTATGCCAAATCCTCGTCGGGTTGGACGCTGTTGGATTCCGAGGCGCTCCGCACTGTCCGGCGTTGGAAATTTCCCGCAGGCTCCGTCATGAAACTCCAGCGCCCCATCGTCTTCCAACTCCGCTAACATCATCGTGCTCGCTAACATCGTTGTCGAAACATTCATCGAAGGCGGCTGGGTCATGTGGCCCATCCTCTCCACCTTTTTCCTCGCCCTCTGCGTCATCCTCGATCGCGCCGTCTGGTGGCTGCGGCTCCAAGCGACTCTGCAACCGGCCAAGCAGGAGCAGGCCCGGGTCGCCATCGGCACCGGCGATTTCGCGACCGCATGGGATCTCGGGAAATCCACCACCGATCCATTTCTCGCCAATCTGCGGGAAGGCATGACCCACGCGCACACCTCCATGCTCGCCGCCATGCAGCTTCACGCCACGCAACTCATCGAGAAATCCGAGGTCCGCATGTGGGTCATCAGCACGCTGATCACACTTGCTCCGCTGTTAGGTTTGTTCGGCACCGTCGTCGGCATCATGGGTTCGTTCTCCTTCGTCGGCGACGAGCAGCTCGCCGCCTCCAAGGTCTCCGGCGGCATCGGCGAGGCGCTCATCGCCACCGCCTGCGGCATCGGCATCGCCATCATCTGCCTGCTGCCGTATAACTTCTTCCGCAAGCGAGTCGCCGTGCTCCGCGGCTCGCTGGAGCGCTGGATCAACCACACCGAACTGCTCGTGAAATCCGCCCGGGAGCACGGCCACGATCTCGAAGCGTTCGCTTCCAAGATACAAGAACGCTCCGCTCCCAGACTCAAGATTCAGGACTAACAATCTCAAATCTCAATCTCCCCACCATGCCCGTCCAACTCAACAGCAGCTCCGGCGACGAGGGCGATGAAGCGCGCATCGAGATCATCCCGCTCATCGACATCATGTTTTTCCTGCTCGCCGCCTTCATGCTGGTGAGCCTCAGCATGACGCAACTTCACCGCGTGCCTATCGATTTACCTGAAGCCTCCACCGGCGTCCCGGATTCGAAAACGCCGCCGTTCCAAATCGCCATCGATTCCAACGGTGTCACGACCTGGGATGCGGAAATCGTCACCCTGTCGGAAATCACCGCCCGCCTCAAAGCGGCGGCAAAACCCGACGAATCCCGCGTGCTCATCGCCGCCGATGCGGACGCCCGCCACAAGCAGGTGCTCGGCGTGCTCAACGCGGTGCGCGAGGCCGGAATCAACATTGTCAGCTTCGAGTCGAAGAACCCCAATCCCTGAAGCGTGAACTCCCGTGTCCTGCCCATTCTCAACGCCATCGGCTGCCTGGTGCTGGCGGGACTCGTCGTCGTGCAGTGGAACAAGGAGCTCGTGCTCGATCAGAAATTGACCCGGCTCGGCACCGAACTCACCACCGCCAGGGAACAAGCCGCCGCCGAAGGAAAACGGGCCGCCGGCCTGGAGCGCGACATTTCCGTGCTGAAGGAATCCATCGAATCCTCACAGCAGGCCAGCGAGGAAGCCGCCCGCAGGTTTGCGGAGAAAGAAACCCAAACCGCCGGCCTTGAGGTGGAAATCACCACCGCCCGCGAACAGGTGAAAACCTGGCAGGACGCCATCGCCGCCCGGGATGCCAAGCTCCGCGAGC
>JAIFNK010000045.1 GCA_020047775.1 Akkermansia sp.
ATTGGAGCAATGGGATTTCTCCCGGCTATGTGGCCGGTGGGCTGCTGCACGCGGCAGGCGCGCAGTTGCTCACCACGCTGTTGCTGGGCAAGGAATGCGGCGTGAATGTTGATGAGCAGACCTTGCTCAATGCGCTCCGCCACTTTTACCGCTTCGCGGGTCACGGTGGCGTCCCCTATGGCGACCACCGGTCCGAGGGCGGGTTTGGCTCGAATGGCAAGGATGGCATGATCGCCGCCGCCATGCAGATCGCCTCAGGGGCGCAAGGGAATGCGACAATCTATCAGCAGGCCGGAAAGTGTCTGGCCATGACCATGATGGACAGCTACCCGGGGCTGGCCTTGGGGCATGGCGATGAAGGTCGCGGTGATGGCATCTGGCAGGGCATCACTCTCTCCTATCTGATGAAGGAAAAACCCGCGCTCTACCGCGAGTGCATGGACCGTCTCACCTGGTGGCATGACCTCAGCCGCGAACATGGCGGCAGCATCGGCATAGGAACGATGGAATGGGGAGATGGCAAGGTCGGCCACTCAGGTCCCGGCATCGGAATCTCCTACACCGCCCCTTTGCGGAAACTGCGCATCACCGGCGCGCCGCGAACGAAGTATTCGCAGAACTTCACCCTTCCGGAAAACCTCTGGGGCACCAAGGCCGACCTCGCCTTCTTCTCCATTGAGCACCATCCGAAATACTTCGATTACGGACCGGAAGAACCCGCCCATGTTCCCTTCAATGCCTTGGGAGATGCCTATCAAAAACCACAGAAAGACGTCAACAGTCTCTCCAAGGAATACCTCCTTAAGAACATTCATCACCGTCGCTACGTTGTCCGCACGCAAGCGGCCAAAGCCTTGCGCATCGTCGGCACGTTTGACGAACTTGAGAAATTTCTCAGCGACCCCGATCCGCGCCTACGTCGTGCGGCGCTCGACGGCCTCATCGACTGGAATTACTGGTTCGGTGCCGGCGACAGCCCCATCTCCACCGAACAGTTCACTCCCGGCATGTTGGCTGCCATCACCAAAATCCTCTCCGATCCCGCGGAATCCTGGTATGTGGTGGAGGGCGCGCTGAGGGCGCTCAAGCTCGCCCCGGCCAAGGACATCCAGGAGCGATACAAGCTCATCCAGCCATGGACGAAACACTCGGACTGGTGGCTGCGCGACGCTTCATTCAGCGCGCTCACCGGACTTGAGAAGGATGATGCCCTTTACGTCAAAATTCTTCCAACACTTCTGGATATGTTGACCAAGGAATACCACACCATGCCCCGCGAGTGGATGGTGCAGCACTTCAATCAGGTGCTTCAACAAAAGAAACCGGATGGCAAAGCCGGCAAACTCATCCTTGCAGGACTCAAGAAGGCCACCGGTGCGTCCGAAATCAAAAGCGGGCCGCGGGCCGCCGAGGGAGCACACAATGTCATTGAAACCGTGAAGCTATGCCTGCGGAACGACCCCACGCTTGCAGTTGCGCTCGCTACCGCCCTGCGCCTTCGATTCAGCGACCTGCAAACCGGCGATCTGGTCAACATCGTGGCAGCTCCGGGCGGAAATCCCGGTGGAGATCCATTCGGATTTTTCACCATGCTTGAAAAACTGGATTCCAAGCAACGCAAGGAACTCACCGACATCCTCTATACGGTGTACCGTCCGGAAATCGCCAGACGTCTCCGTACCTACAAGGACTATGAAGAGGCCCATAAGTCGGGCATCGTGAACACCATCATCGACCTCGCGAAACTCCGGAATCCGGCTGCCGGTTGGAAACCCATCGGCAAGCAGCCACCGTCAGAACGCGTCTGGAGATTCAAGTCCTTCGATCCCATCGTGGAAATTGACCGGATTCCAACCCGCGAGAGGAGACGCTTCCGCGACATCCAGTTGACGGATGATCTGAAAGATTGGTTCAAGCCTGATTATGACGACAGCAAGTGGTACTCGGGACGCGCACCCGTCGGCACCGCTCTCTACAGAGGCGACACTCCGGCCATTGCCAATCAATCCGATTGGGGCAAAGGCGAATTCATCGTCATGCGCACCAGCTTCGATGTGGATGCCCTCGACTTCGATTCCTACCGCCTGAGCATCCTGACACCGCAAGGCTTCATGGTTTACCTGAACGGTCATGAAATCGCGGGATACGGCTGGTGGCAGGACAAACCCCACTACGCTCCATGGGATGCCGATATCAGCCGGCACTTGAAAAAGGGCGTCAATGTTCTGGCGGTCTATGGCAACGTGGAATACGATGACAAAACGAAGCGACCCTACGGCCAGATGGATTGCATGATCCAAGGCTTGAAGCACTCCGATCTGGAGTGATTAACCTGCGGATAAGTATCATTAAAACCACAAAATCAATTGTGAAAACAAAAGTCACCCTTACCGCAGCATTGCTGTGCTTCCTCTCTCCAATCTCCAGCGCCAAACCGCTCAAGGTATTCATCCTCGCCGGGCAGTCCAACATGGAAGGGCATGCGGAGATCAGCACTTTCGATTACATCGGAAAAGATCCGGCCACCGCTCCCTTGCTTAAGGAGATGCGCAATCCCGATGGAACCCCACGGGTATGTGACAAGGTCTGGATGTCCTATCTAACTGGCCCTTATGACGGCAGTGCGAATGGCGAAGGCTTGGGCAAGTTGACCGCCGGCTTTGGCGCACGTGATGATCAACCCACTAAGTTATGTAGCAAAATCGGCCCCGAGTTCACCTTTGGAATCTACATGGAGAAAAAGCTGAAGCAGCCGATTCTGATCATCAAGACCGCCTGGGGCGGCAGGTCACTCAATACCGAATTCCGTCCGCCCAGTGCCGGGCCATACAAGCTGCCCAAGGAGATTCAAGATGTGTGGGATCAACACCCCCAGGGCACCCACGGGGTTCCCAAACTCGAGGAACGGAAAAATTGGCAGGATGACAAGGACGCCGCTTCGGGTGTGTTTTACCGAATGATGGTTGAACATGTCAAAAAGGTACTGGCAGATCCCAAGCGGGTCTGTCCGGAATACGACGAGAAGGCAGGCTTTGAACTGGCCGGATTTGTCTGGCTCCAGGGCTTCAATGACCTGGTCGATGGGACTACCTATCCAAATAACAACTACGACGAATACTCGCGCCTTTTGGCACACTTCATCCGCGATGTGCGCAAAGATCTATCGGCTCCGAAAATGCCATTCGTGATCGGGGTGCTGGGAGTTGACGGAGATAAGAATGTGAATTTCCGCAAGGCCATGGCCGCTCCGGCTGCAATGCCCGAGTTCAAGGCCAATGTGGTCGCTGTGGACACCGCTCCATTTTGGGACAAGGACATCGAAGCTGCGGAACCCAAGCAGGGCCAGTGTAACGAAATCGTCGGCACGTCGCACACATTCAAAGCAGACGGCACTCTCGACAATGATTGGAAATGGGGAAATTACTGGAAGCCCGTTGGCAAACCGCTGCCAGATGAACGGATCTGGCGTTTCACCACGATCAATCCCACCGAGAAAAGGGACAAACTGGAAAAATATGACGACAGGAGATTCCGCGACATCACCCTGCCTGCCGGGATGGAGAACTGGTTCATGCCTGATTTCGATGACAGCAAATGGACGCAAGGCAAGGCACCCATCGGAAAGGGCGTCTGGAATCACAGCGGAATCACCTTGGATAAATTTCCCTCCCAATGGGGTGATGGCGAATTCCTGCTGATGCGCTCAACGTTTGAAATCAAAGACCTCGACTTCGAATCATTCCGCATCGCCAACCTGGCGAGACAGGGATTTCATGTTTACCTGAACGGCCATAAGATCCACACCTACATCTGGTGGCAGGACAAGCCGCTTTACGGTTCCATCGTCCTGGAAAAAGAACAGGTCAAATATCTGAAGAAGGGGAAGAACGTGTTGGCGGTCTATGCCAATGACCAGTACGATCAGAATTCCCCGGAGCGCTATGCCGCAATCGACATGCGGATCGAAGGCATCACCAAAGCCGACAAGAAGAAGCTCGACCTCGCCCTGTTGGAAGTCCTTTCGCCCAAAGATAGGGAGGCGCTCAAAGGCGCGTCCAACGGTGGTTATCACTACTTCGGCAGCGCGAAGATCTTTGCGCAGATGGGCAAGGCATTTGCGGAAGCCTTGTTTCCTTTCCAAAAATAGTCCCGTTTCCCCGCCCCCCATACTACACCTGAACATTCTCAACAATCGTGAATCAAAAGTCAGCCTCACCGCCGCGCGGCTGTGCGTCACTTGTCTGAAAACCTTCGCCCACCGCTCATGAAACCTCTACTCCTTCTCACCGCCCTATTCGTCTCCTCGCTCCACGCTGTGGAAGTCGCCCAATCCGGTGATCAGGTTTCCATCGCCAACGCGGCATTCTCCCTCTCCTATAACCTCAAATCCGGCGCTTGGTCAGCCACCGACCTCGACTCGAAGACCACCGTTTTTTCCAAAGCCCGCTTCACCGTGGATGAAATCGGCTGGCAGAAACCCTCCGGCGTCACCCGCGCGTGGAAGCAGTCCGAAATCACCGACGACTTTGGCACCGGATGCACCCTCACCATCACCGAGACCCCCGGCGGTGGTTATGCTCCGGTCAACTCGCTGCATCTAACGGTTTATGACAAGCAGCCCTTCGCCGCGCTCGGCTTCTCCGTCACCAATCAACGCGCCTTCCCCATGCGCGTGGCCCGCATCGGCGTGATCGACAAGGCCGCTTTCCTTCCCGGAAAAAAACTCGATCACCCGCAGGTGTTGCGCGGCGGCGCAGGAGCGCAGAAGAACCGCGTCGAAAACCAAGCCGCCATCGACGCCCACAACAACATCCTCATCACCGGCAAACTCGGCGGCCAACGCCACTCCATCGTCGCCGGAGGACTGTGTTACCGCGAGTTCCTCCGCCGCCTCGTGCTGGATGAGAAGAAAAACGAACTCTCCATCACCATCGAGGACCCCATCGGCAAGCTCGTCGCTCCCGGAACCACCTACGACTCGGCGGACACCGTCTTCCTCGACATCGTCACCCGCGATCCCTTTGCCTCGCTCGAAGCCTACGGCATGGCCATGCGCACGGCCAACAAAGCGAACCCCAAACCCTACGACTTCCCCACCCTCTGCGGCTGGCTCGTCTCTCAAGACAGCTACGGCGAAGGCCGCCCGATCAACGACTCGAAATCCCTCGTCGAGCAAATGGAACTCGCTGCCAAATCCGGCCTGCTGAAACACACGCCTGTCGCCATCCGCCTCGAACCTGATTTCTATTGCCAGCACAACTACGGCGATACCCAGCAAGGATGGTGGAACGACGAGAAGTGGGCGAAATACGGAGCGCTCACCCCGCCTTACGAAACCTTCGCCAAATTCAACAACAAGCTTCGCGAACTCGGTGGCATCCCGTTCACCTACATCCAGAGCAACATGCCATCCAACGACTTCGCACTCGCCCACCCGGAGTGGATGATGCGCGGCGACATCTCCCGACTCCACGCCGAGCACCGTCACCACATGCCCTGGGTAAAAATGGATTTCACCAACCCCGGCTTCCAGGCGCACACCCTCGCCATGTGGCAACGCATGGCCAAAGACGGCCTCACCGGCATCAAGTTCGACTACCCAGAAAGCACCTGGATCCCCACCGGCGGATTCTACGATCCATCGCACACCACTACCACCGCCTACCGCAAGGTCTTCGAGATCTGCCGTGAAGGACTTGGCCCCGATGCCTTCATCCACGAACGCAACCTCGGCGAATACGGCACCCCCATGCTCGACGTCACCGCCGGCATCATCGACCTCCAACGCGTCTGGGACGACTCCTCCCACTTCGAACCCGAAATGGCCTCTCGCATGGGCCTGCGTTGGTATAAAAACCGCAGCGTCTTCGGTTACTACCCCGATGGAAAATCGTTCAAAGGCATGGATACCGACGCCCGCCGCAGCATGCTCACCCTCGTCGGCCTGCTTTCCGGGCGCCTGGAACTCGGTACCTCCTTCGGCCGCATGACCGCCGAGGAACAACGCGACCTCACCCGACTCTACCCGCTGCTCAAAGGCACCCGCTCCTTCCGCCCCACCGACATGCTCGCCGCCGCCCCCGCCGATCCATCCATCTATCTTTACGCCAACGACACAAACGCCGCCCAACTCGTTCTAACAAATAACCACAACGAACCCCGCACCATCAGCGTCCCCCTTTCTGGCGACCAAGCCGACACCGGCTCACTCGGCCTCGACCCCGCCGCGACGTACTACCTGCACGACTTCTGGAACGACGAATTCCTCGGAGAAGTCCCAGGCAATGGAGCCATATCCCGCCCGCTCAAGCCGCAGCAATCGCTCGTCTATGCCCTGCGCCGCAAGCTCGAAAACCCGCAGCCCATCTCCAGCAACCGCCATATCATGCAGGGTTGTTAGGCGCTTTCGCGTGGGATCCCGCGACCCTCACCCTTAGTGGCACCACCCGGGTCGTCGCCGGTGAACCCGCCGTCATCACTCTCGCCGGAAATGGCCACCAGCCCGTCACTCCGGAGAATGCCGGCATGATCATCACCCGCGAAGGCGATCTCGTGAAACTCACGCTCACGTCCGGCACCAGCACCGATGTGGCGTGGTCGCTTGTCTGGAAAAATTGATTCCAATTCTCCCCAATACCTATCATGGCGCAGCCAGTCATTGAGATAAGACAAGCGGTTACTTCCGATGTGGCAACCATCGCTGATTTCAACATCGCGCTGTGCCGGGAGACCGAGGGGCGGGAACTCAACCGCGTGACGGTATTGGAGGGAGTGCGTCGCTTTGTTTCCGAACCCGCACGAGGCCGGTATTTTGTGGCGCTGATTGCCGGCGAGGTTGTGGGCCAGACGGCGCACACCTTCGAGTGGAGCGATTGGAGAAATGGCGAAATCTGGTGGATCCAGAGTGTTTACGTGCATCCGCTCCATCGCGGTCATGGCGTTTTCCGGGCATTGTTCGCCCACATCAAACAACTGGGTGAAATGGACGCGGAATGCTGCGGGATCCGGCTTTACATGGAGCGGGAAAACGACAGCGCCCGTCAAAGTTATCTTTGCCTTGGTTTCAGCGAGACGGGTTATGAGGTTCTGGAGTTGTTGTTTTCCGGGACTGAATCATCCACATCAGGAGTAGGCCATGAATTCGGCTAACACATACGACGGAACGGACATCTTATCTGATGAATCCGCGCTTCTCTCGAAGCGGGGATTTTTCTTTTCGTTGAATCGTAAGAATCTCAGAGGGCTGGAGGATGGACATTCGGTAGGGAAATCCTATCTCACTTGCAAGCTCCGAACCTTCTCCCGCGATGGGACGGGCCGGTTGTATAATCTCCTTGAGTCCCCTGACCTGCCGGAAGCCTTTTTGGCCTCGCAGCAGCGCCTCTTGCATGTTGAAACCGGCATTCTGCAGCGAGGTCCGTTGTGTCAGTCACGGGTTTCGTTCCATAAAGCTTGCCACTCTTCAAATTCGGATGAGCGTGTTGCCACGCCGACCGTAACCGTCTGTCCGAACGCCTGCGCGGACTTGACCGACGAATGTGTGATCCCAAACTGCCGTTGCGGCACGTCCTACAATACGCGGGCTTGTGTGTATCACATCCCGGGAACCGTGAGCGCCTTGCCGTTGTGGTGGGCATTCAGCGATGCCAGATACGGCACGGCTGCCTTCGCCCACTCCTCGGGCGTCGGGTAACTGCCGGCCCCCTCCCCGAAACATGACCGCAGCATCCGCGTATCGATGATGCCCGGGTTGAGTGCCACGGCGGCGAGTCCGGTGGGCAGCTCCTGCGCCAGCGCGGCGGTGAGTCCTTCGATGCCCCACTTGCTGGCACAGTAGGCGGCAAGCCGTGAAAGTCATCTCCGCCTTGTTGCCGCACCTTCCGCCACAACACCGCTACAAGATCATCTTCATGCGCCGTCCCGAGACGGAAGTCGTCCGCTCCCAGTGGAAAATGCTCGAGCGGCGCGGCAAAGACCCGGTTTCCGAGGCCGTGCATCTCGCGGAAACCCAGGCAAACCACGTCCGCCAGATATCCTCACCCGCTTGGCCTCCTCGGGTCGGGTCGAGGTGCTGGAGGTCGATTACCCCTCGCTCGTCTCCGCCCCCGCGCCATGGATCGCCCAGCTGCAATCCTTTCTCGGCACCACGGCGCTGCCCACATCCGCCTCGATTGGTACCGCGATCACCGGTTGATCCGGATGACGCGTGGTTTCGCTCATAAATCCGTAGGCATCCGGGTGATGGTTGAAGAAATCTACTACCGGCATTAAAACCTCACGCCGCTTTCCTGAACTCCCCTCGTCATGGGAGAACAGGCGGGAGTGAATGAAATCATCCAGCAGACGTTGATTTCCGGTTTCTGCAGCATGACTTCTCGCCTCCCGCCCCGCAGCGAGAAGCCGAGCGATGTCTCCGTCCGCCGGGAATCCGAAACGGGGAGAAGCCGCACGATGCGCCGGAATTTTCCCGCAGAGGTTGTAAATCTCGATCACTTTTTCGGAAAGCCGCCGCCGCAGCGGGGTGGCGGAATCCGCGAAAGAATGGATCACGATATCATCACCGGACACGCGCATTTGGATCTCATCAATGGGAAGCAGAATCTCCTCGGGAACAGAAATCAGCAAGTCCGCCTTCCCCGCAGGCAAGCTGCTTTCCACGCAGATCGAGCCGCCTTCCGCGATCAAGCTCAAGCTCTCGTGGAACCAGCCGCCCCCACGCTCCACCTCTTTCACAAGGCTCACGAGCGCCCGCTGGAGCTCAGGTTGGTCGGATTCGATGTTGATCATAAACGGATAGAATGGAATTCACCCCGGTTCCAGTGTTCGCTCACGAATGTCTTCCATAAGTGGAAAGTCGCATAGGGGTGGGAGAGCGGACAAGGCGCAATGTGCATCCCCGGAAACATTCGGGATTCCAAATGACAGGCCTGGGTTTTCAAGACCGATCCACGGGCATCATGGCATTGCCGCTTCAAGGACGATGGCGGCATGTTTGACAGCGATTTTGAGCAGCGTGCGGAACGCACCGCCGGGCTGGAAATCGATCAAGGCAGCGCCGCCCTCATCGCCGATCCTCAAGCAGCGAGGGCGCTGAAATCCACACGAGACGGTGCGGCAGGACGGTTCCCACATCCGGCTTCCCAGACAAACTGAAGAACGCATCGCGAGTCTGAACAGGCTGCGAAGTCTGCCTTATGGCAGGTTGGTTACGCCCATCAGGAAACGGTCGCACTCGCGGGCGGCACCGCGGCCTTCGTTGATGGCCCAGACGACGAGCGACTGGCCGCGGCGGATGTCGCCGGCGGCGAAAACTCCGGGGACGTTCGTCGTGAAGGTGCCGTGCTCGGCCTTGACGTTCGAGCGGGCGTCGGTTTCGAGGGCGAATTGTTTCACCACTTCCTGCTCGGGGCCCATGAAGCCCATGGCGAGAAGCACGAGTTGCGCGGGGATGACGCGGGCGCTGCCTTCTTTTTCCTTGGGCGTGAAACGGCCTTGGTCGTTGACCCACTCGATGTCGCAGATTTCGAGACCGGATAGATTGCCGGCGTCGTCCTTGAGGAAACGCTTGGTCTGCACCAGATACTGGCGTGGGTCCTGGCCTTGGACGGCGGCGGCTTCTTCCTGGCCGTAGTCCATCTTGTAAACCTTGGGCCACTCGGGCCATGGATTGTTCGCGGCGCGCTTTTCCGGCGGCTGCGGCATGATTTCGAGCTGGATGACGCTCTTGCAACCGTGGCGCAGGCTGGTGCCCACGCAGTCGGTGCCGGTGTCGCCGCCGCCGATGACGACGACGTCCTTGCCCTTGGCGTTGAGCGCGGGGATGGTGCCGTCGAAGTGGTGGTCGAGCTGATAGCGGGTGTTGTCGGTGAGGAACTCCATCGCGAGATGGATGCCCTTGGCGTCGCGGTTCTCGATCGGCAGGTCACGGCCGAGGGTGGCACCGCAGCAGAGGACGATGGAGTCGAAGTTCTTGCGGAGTTTTTCGGCGGTCCACTCGCTGTCCTTGCCGATGTTGATGCCGGTTTTGAAGCTAATGCCTTCTTCCGCCATCAGGTTGACGCGGCGCTGGACGACGAGCTCCTTGTCGAGCTTCATGTTAGGAATGCCATACATGAGCAAGCCGCCGATGCGATCCTCGCGCTCGAAGACGGTGACGCTGTGGCCGGCCTGGTTGAGTTGGTCGGCGCAGGCGAGTCCGGCGGGGCCGGAGCCGATGATGGCGACTTTTTTGCCGGTGCGGATTTCAGGAATGCGCGGGATGACCCAGCCTTCCTCCCAGCCGCGGTCGATGATGGCGCACTCGTTGTTCTTGATGGTGACGGGGGGGGCGATCACGCCGAGCACACAGGAACCTTCGCACGGAGCGGGGCAGACGCGGCCGGTGAATTCCGGGAAATTGTTCGTCTTGTGAAGGCGCTGGAGCGCTTCCTTCCAGCGGCCGCGGAAGATGAGGTCGTTCCATTCCGGGATCAGGTTGTTCACCGGGCAGCCGCTGGCCATGCCGGAAACCATGTGGCCGGTGTGGCAGAACGGCGTGCCGCAATCCATGCAGCGCGAGCCTTGGGCCCGTTGCTGTTTCTCTTCGGGATGAATCTTGAACTCGCGCCAGTTCTTGATGCGCTCAAGCGGTGCGGCTTCCGCATCGGTGATGCGCGGCACTTCCATGAATCCTGTTGGCTTACCCATTTGATTTGAGATCTGAAATTTGAGATTTGAAATTGAAGACGATTAGTTGCCGCCGACGCGGGCGAGGTCCTTGAGGTTTTCTTCAAAGGCGGCCATGGCGGCTTCGTCTCCGGTGAGTCCTTGTTCCTCGACTTTGCGGAACGCTTCGAGCATCCGCTCGTAGTCGCGGGGCAGGACCTTGAAGAACTTCGGCAGCTCGGCGTCCCAGTTTCCCAACAGGAACTTGCCGCGCTGCGAGCCGGTGTAGGCAACGTGTTTCTCGATGGTGGCCTTGACGAGCTTGATGTCCTTGTCGGCGCACTCGATGAGGTGATAGAGATTGACCATCTCCTTGTTGAGGCGTTTTTCAAGAAGCCCGTCGATGTCGTAAACGTAGGCGACGCCGCCGGACATGCCGGCCGCGAAGTTGCGGCCGGTTTCGCCAAGCACGACGACCTGGCCGCCGGTCATGTATTCGCAGCCGTGGTCGCCGATGCCTTCGACGACGGCCGATGCGCCGGAGTTTCTAACGCAGAAGCGCTCGCCGCCGATGCCGTTGATGTAAACCTTACCGCTGGTCGCGCCGTAGAGGGCGACGTTGCCGATAATGATGTTTTCTTCAGCCTTGAAGCGGGAGCCCTTCGTCGGATAGATGATGATCTTGGCTCCCGACAGCCCCTTGCCGACGTAGTCGTTGGCGTCGCCCTCGAGCCGGAAGGTCATGCCGGGCGGAGTGAAGGCGGCGAAAGACTGGCCCGCGTTGCCAGTGAATTTCAATTCGATAGTGTCTTCCGGCAGGCCCTTGCTGCCGTATTTCCGCGAGATCTCGCTGCCGGTAATGGTGCCGACGACGCGGTTGACGTTGATGATCGGCAGCTCCACGCGGACGTGCTCGCCGCGGTCGATGGCGGGCTTGCAGAGCGTGAGCAGGTGCGTGTTGTCGAGTGCGGTCGAGAGGCCGTGGTCCTGAGCGATTTGCTGATAGGCACCGACGTTCTCGCCGACGTCCGGCTTGTGGAAGATGCTGGTGAGATCGACGCCCTTGGCCTTCCAGTGTTCGGTGGCTTCGTTGGTATCGAGGCACTCGACGTGGCCGACCATTTCGTTGATCGTGCGGAATCCCAGTTCCGCCATGATTTCGCGGAATTCCATGGCGATGAAGGTCATGAAATTCACGACGTGCTCGGGCTTGCCCTCGAAGTTCTTGCGCAGTTCGGGGTCCTGGGTGGCGATGCCGACCGGGCAGGTGTTTTTCTGACAGACGCGCATCATCAGGCAGCCGACGGTGACCAGCGGCGCGGTGGCAAATCCGAATTCCTCGGCACCGAGCAGGGTGGCGATGGCTACGTCGCGACCGGTCTTGAGCTGGCCGTCCGTTTCGAGAACCACGCGGCTGCGGAGGTCATTGAGCAGGAGAATCTGGTTGGTTTCGGCGAGGCCGAGTTCCCATGGGGCACCGGCGTTGAAGATGGAGGATGACGGCGATGCGCCGGTTCCGCCGTCGTGGCCGGAGATGAGGATGACGTCAGCGTGGGCCTTGGCGACACCGGCAGCGATGGTCCCGACGCCGACTTCCGCCACCAGCTTCACGTTGATGCGGGCGCGGGTGTTGGCGTTTTTCAGGTCGTGAATCAGCTCGGATAGATCCTCGATCGAGTAGATGTCGTGGTGCGGGGGAGGGGAGACGAGGCCGACTCCGGGTGTGGAGTAGCGGACCTTGGCAATCCACGGATAGACCTTGGAACCGGGGAGCTCGCCGCCTTCACCGGGCTTGGCACCTTGGGAAATCTTGATCTGGATTTCGTCGGCGTTGACGAGGTATTCGCCGGTGACGCCGAAGCGGCCGGACGCGACCTGTTTGATGGCGGAGCGCTTGCTGTCGCCGTTTTCCATCGGGATGTAGCGTTCCGGATCTTCACCGCCTTCACCGGTGTTCGACTTGCCGCCGATGCGGTTCATGGCGATGGCGAGGGTTTCGTGAGCTTCCTTGGAGATCGAGCCCCAGGACATGGCACCGGTTTTAAAACGCTTGGTGATTGCCTCGATGGACTCCACCTCGTCGATCGGCACGGGCGTGCGGTTGCTGCGGAACTTCATCAGGCCGCGCAGGGTCGAGAGGTTCTCGCTCTGGTCGTTCACCTTCTTCGCATACTGCTTGAAGACGTCGTAACTGCCGGTGCGGGTGGCCTTCTGGAGCAGGTGGATGGTTTCCGGGTTGAAGAGATGATACTCGCCATCGCTGCGCCATTGATAGACGCCGCCGGTGTCGAGCGCGACATCCTCGGCCTCGATGTGTCTGTCAGGGAATGCCTGGCGGTGACGGATGAGCGCCTCCTCGGCGACTTGATCGATGTCCGAGCCTTCGCAACGGCTGGAAGTACCGCAGAAGAACTTGTTCACCAGGTCGGTCGCAAGGCCGATGGTTTCGAAAATCTGCGCGCCGCGGTAGGAGGCGACGGTGGAGATTCCCATCTTGGCCATGGTTTTCACCACGCCTTTGATCGAGCCCTTGAGGAAATTGTAAGTCGCCTTTTCGAGGGTGATGTCGAGCATGTCGTCTTCGATCATCTTGTGGATGCATTCGAAGGCCATGTAGGGGTTGATGGCGTCGGCACCGTAGCCGATGAGCGTCGAGAAATGGTGGACCTCGCGGGCCTCGCCGGTTTCGAGGATGATCGAGACAAGCGTGCGCGTGCCCTTGCGGACGAGGTAGTGGTGGATGCCGCCCATCAGCAGCAGCGTCGGCATGGCGGCGTGGCCCTTGTCGATTCCGCGGTCGGATAGAATGAGGATGTTGAATCCTTCGGCGATCGCCTGGTCGGCGGCGGAGCAGATCCGGTCGAACGCGGCTTCCAGTCCGTCGCCGTCCTGGTTGGCAGGGAAAATCGCGTCGATGGTGGTAGCCTTGAATCCGTCCGCCTCGATTTCGCGGAGCTGGGCGAGCGCCTCGTTGTCGATCAGCGGGCTGTCGAGACGGATCATGCGGCAGCTTTTCGGGCCGGGCGCGAGCAGGTTGCCCTCGGAGCCAAGGAAGGTTTCCGTGGAGGTGACAAGCTCCTCGCGGATGCAGTCAAGCGCCGGGTTGGTGACCTGGGCGAAGATCTGTTTGAAATATTGATAGAGGTGCTTCGGCTTGCTGGAGAGCACGGCGAGCGGTGTATCGTTGCCCATCGAGGAAATCGGCTGGACGCCGGTCGAGGCCGTCGGCCCGAGCAGCATGCGGAGATCCTCGTAGGTATAGCCGAACGCGAGCTGGCGCTCGAGGATGCGGGCGGGCTCGATTTTTTTCGGCGACCTGGCGACCGGCAGATCCTTGAGGGTGATCCGGTTGTCAGCGAGCCATTGGCGGTAAGGCTTGGCGGAATAAACGCGCTTTTTCACCTCCTCGTCGGGGACGATGCGGCCTTCCTTCATGTCCACGAGAAACATCTTGCCGGGGCGCAGGCGGCCTTTTTCGACGATGGTCAGGGGGTCGAGATCCGGCACGACGCCGACTTCGGAAGCCATGATGACGAGGTCGTCGTCGGTGACATAATAGCGGCTCGGGCGGAGACCGTTGCGGTCGAGCACGGCGCCGATTTGCTGGCCGTCGGAGAAGGTGATAGAGGCGGGGCCGTCCCATGGCTCCATCATGCAGGCGTGGAATTCGTAGAACGCCTTCTTGTCCTCATCCATCATGGTGTGGCGCTCCCAAGGCTCGGGGATCATCATCATCATCGCGTGGACCAGGTCGTAGCCGCCGTAGTGCATGAACTCGAGGGCGTTGTCGAAGCGCGCGGAGTCGGAGCCGTCCTCGTTGATGACCGGAAAGATGTTTTCGATTTCCGTGCCGAAAAGGTCCGACTGGCAGAGCGCCTGGCGGGCTTTCATGAAATTCGCATTGCCCATGACCGTGTTGATCTCGCCGTTGTGGGCGATGAAACGGTTAGGGTGGGCGCGCGACCAGCTCGGGAAGGTGTTGGTCGAGAAACGGGTGTGCATCAGCGCGAGCGCCGACTCGTAATCCGGGTCGAGGAGATCCGGGAAGTAGGTGGAAAGCTGGCAAGGGGTGAGCATGCCCTTGTACACCATCGTGCGGGCGGAGAGACCGGTGACGTAGTGATAGTCCGCGCCGGGAAAGGTGTTGCCGATGGTCCCGTGAACGTTGCGGAACTGGTTAGGCACCTCGTTGTTGCGGATCCACGCGCCCACGCGCTTGCGGATGACGTAGAGCTTGCGCTCGAAGGCCATCGGGTCGGTGATGTCGGCGCTTTTCCCAATGAAAATCTGTTTGATGACCGGCTCGTAGCGGCCGGAGGTTTTGCCGAGAATTTCGCTCCTGACCGGCACCGTGCGCCAGCCGAGGAACTTCTGTCCTTCGTCGCGGACGACCATTTCGAACACCTGCATGGCGACCTCGCGGACCGACGCTTCCGGCGAGAAAAACGCACAACCGGAGCCGTAATCACCCTCGGGTGGCAGCTCGACGCCTTTTTTCGCCATTTCCCGCCGCAGGAACTTATCCGGCATCTGGGTGAAAATCCCCGCGCCGTCGCCGGTGGCCGGATCCGAGCCACTCGCGCCGCGGTGGTCCATTTGCTCGTTCATCGTGAGGGTTTTCACGATGATGTCATGCGACCGCTTGCCCTTGAGGTGGGCGATGAAACCGACGCCGCAGGCATCTTTTTCACGCGACGGATGCCAGAGGCCTTGGGCTTCAGGCCAGCCAAATGGGGATGTCTGCGATGTGGGCATTGAGGTCATTGAGGAGATCGAAATTAGGCATGCCGACCCACCGCGCAAGGCGGGGAATCGGAAAAATAGGCGGACGGATCGCTCCGGGATTGCCCTGGAAAGCCTGATAAATCAGGGATTTACCCATGACAGCGGAAGAAACGGGCGGAAATCTGCTTTCCGCAGGGGGGGCTGTCAAGAGCGGGGGTGGCCCCCGCGCCCTCGCGGCGTGGATGCCCCACATCACGAACGACCCCGCCAACCTTAAAAACGCATGATTTCAGCGAGGGCGCGTGTGACCCGTTGCCACTTTTGTTCTCATTTGCGAGAGTCCGTTGTCAGGAGAGTCTATAACTCGCTGAAAATCAACTGGTGCACGCTGCAGGGTTCGAACCTGCGACCCCATCCGTGTGAAGGATGTGCTCTACCACTGAGCTAAGCATGCTTTGTCCAGAAACGACCGCAGGTTTGCGGCCGGGCGGGAGAATTAATGTTCCCGGCGCGGCTTGGCAAGCAATTCAGTCCGCGGGATGGATTTTAAACTTTGTCGCGGCCGGGCGGGTATTAGTCTCGGCGCACAGCAAGACCCGTGGCCCAGATTCCGAAAGAAAGTGTTGAGAAAGTGCTCGAAGCGACGGACATCGTCGATTTGATCGGTTCTTACATCCAGGTGAAAAAGGCGGGCTCGGCATTCCGGGCGAATTGCCCGTTCCACAACGAGAAGACGCCGTCGTTTTACATCACGCCGTCCACGCAGCGCTTCCACTGCTTCGGCTGTGGCGCGGGCGGCGACGCGATTTCCTTCGTCCGCGATCATGAAAACCTGCCGTTCGTGGATGCGGTGCGGAAGCTCGCATCGCGGGCGGGGATTCACATCGTCGAGGAGGAATCGGATCCGAAGGCCGACCAATCCCGCCGTTCGCGCGGGCGCTTGCTGGACATTCATCGCGAGGCGACCGCGTTTTTCCACGAGCAGTTGATGAAAAATCCGGCGGCAGCGCATGCCAAGGACTACATGAAATCGCGCGGCTTCGGCAGCGCGATGGCGGTGAGCTGGATGATCGGCTGGATGCCGGACAACCCGAAGGTTTTCCTCGATTGGGCGAAGTCGCGGAAGTTCACCGGGCGCGAGTTGGTGGATTCCGGCATCGTCAAGCTGAAGGAGGACAACCAGCCGCGGTCCGGGCTGTTTGTGCGTTTTCAAG
The DNA here is from genome assembly GCA_020047775.1 of Akkermansia sp. GTDB lineage: Bacteria > Verrucomicrobiota > Verrucomicrobiia > Verrucomicrobiales > Akkermansiaceae > Luteolibacter. The sequence continues at coordinate 16,584 of JAIFNK010000045.1, forward strand.
ACCGGCTGATGTTTCCAATCCGCAACGAGCTTGGCGACGTGATCGCCTTCACCGCGCGGCAGCTCCGCGAGAACAAAAACAGCGGGAAATATATCAACTCGCCGGAGACGGCGATTTATAAAAAATCGAAGGTGTTCTTCGCCTTGGACCGGGCGAAAAAATCCATCCTCGCCGAGGGAGCGGCGCTGCTTTGCGAAGGGCAGCTCGATGCGATTTGCTGCCACGAGCATGGCTTCACCCACGCCATCGCCACCTCCGGCACGGCGTGCACCAGCGAACACGCGAGGATCATCAAGCGCTATACGGGAAATGTGATGATCTGTTTTGACGCCGATAACGCCGGCATGGCGGCGGTGGAAAAGGCCTACCGGCAGCTGGTTCCCGAAGGACTCGGGGTCCGTGTGGTGGAGATGCCGGCGGGGGATGATCCGGATTCCTATTTGAAGACCCACGGCAAGGAGGCGTTCCGCCAACTGCTGTCTAACGCGAAGGAGTTTTTCCATTTCAAGCTGGAACGGGCGAAGGCGACCGGTCGCTTCGATTCGCCCACGGAGCGGGCGGCCGCGCTGAATGAATGCGCCGAAATGTTATCCCTGATCACCGACTTCGCGGTGCAGGACAACCAGCTCAACATCGTGGCGGTGCATCTCCAGACATCGACGAGTTCGCTGCGGGAGGCGATCGCCAAGGCCAAGGCGCAGCCGAAGCGGGCCTACGCCGAAAAGACGACGGGGGAGAGTGAAATCAAGCCGCCGTCCGCGCCCACACCGTTGCACCGGATCGTGGCGTTCCTCTGTCATCTCGCGCTCACGTCCGGCCCGGCGCAGCGGTTTCTCGGCGAGCAATTCGAGACGCTGCACGAGGCGAACCGCTGGCTCGAGGGCATCCCCTTGTTGGAGACGATTCTCGGAGCCGCGCCGGACCCTTCCTCGAATGCGGCGGTGAATGCCTTCATGGGCGGTCTA